>JACETJ010000008.1 GCA_013911345.1 Congregibacter sp. | reverse complement strand
ACAATCAGCGGGCGGCACATCTAAGGGGCTGCGCTTAAGATACTGCGCTCACCGCTGACACTGGGGACACATCACAGTACTTCTTCCTCCCTGACGAATTTCCTTAAGAGCGGTGAGACAGTGTCGGCAAGGCTGTCCACGACGGCCATAAACGCGCAGTTGCTGAGCAAAATACCCGGGAGACCCATCACCACCCACAAAATCTCGAAGGGTCGTGCCGCCCTGCTCAATCGCATCGCCGAGAACCTGTTTGATGGCTATGGCCAAATGCTCATATCGCGTCTTTGCAACGCGTCCGGCTGCACGTGCTGGATGAATACCCGCCATGAACAGCGCTTCATTGGCGTAGATATTGCCGACTCCCACCACCACTTTGCCGTCCATGATGAACTGCTTCACCGGAATCCGACGTCCGCGTGACCGCTCGTAAAGGTAAGCACCGTTAAAAGCCTCTGATAGCGGCTCAGGGCCCAAGTTATCCAGCAGCGGGTGTTGCTGCGCCTCCAGCCAGTGGAAACTGCCGAACCGTCTCGGGTCGTGGTACCTGAGACAGCGGCCATCCTCAAGGACCACATCAATATGGTCGTGAAAGAGCGGTGGCGTGTCAGCGGGCATGATCCTCAAACTACCCGACATACCGAGATGCACCATCACAATGCCGCGGTCTGTCTCCAACAGTAAATATTTTGCCCGCCGACACACGGACAGAAATTGGGCTCCTGACATCAACTGATTCAATTTGCCAGGAACAGGCCATCGCAAACGAGGTTCCCTCACAATCACCTCGCGCACGCGGCGCCCCACAATATGTGGCGCAATGCCCCGGCAGGTGGTTTCAACTTCAGGTAACTCTGGCATGGACGCTCGGCTGCTACTTCGACTCTGGATGCGGCGGTGGCTATCGGATCACAAACCCTAGCATGAGACCAGCGGGGCTTTGCTCGGGGTACAAAAGCAAAAACCCCGGCTCGGGGCCGGGGTTTTTGTGAACTTAAGACGGTAGTTATTTGATCTTCGCTTCCTTGTACACGACGTGCTTGCGCGCCACGGGATCGTACTTTTTCATTTCAAGCTTATCGGGCATGGTGCGCTTGTTTTTGTCGGTGGTGTAAAAGTGGCCTGTACCAGCCGATGAGTTCATTCTGATCTTTTCACGCATGGTTCAATCCTCAGACTTTCTCGCCGCGAGCACGGAGCTCTTCCAAAACGGTCTCGATACCGCGCTTGTCGATAATACGCATACCTTTGGAAGAAACGCGCAAAGAAACGAAGCGCTTCTCGGACTCTACCCAGAAACGATGATTATGTAAGTTCGGCAAGAAGCGACGCTTGGTCCGGTTCTTGGCGTGCGAGACATTGTTACCGGATGCGGGCCGCTTACCCGTAACCTGACAGACACGTGACATGATAGTTTCCGTAGAGATCTACAAAGGGCGCGTTTTATACCAGAGGGGCTCTGGAGGCGCAAGCCGGCCCCCCTGACAACTAGCCCAAGTGTGCAAAAACCCCCGCAAATGCTAGGGTGCGCACGATCTGATACGGGGACTTGAGGCCTATGGGCCATTTAAGCCAGCGCCACATTTTGGTGGCCATCTCCGGCGGTATCGCGGCTTACAAAGGCGCGGAGCTGGTGCGACTGCTGAAAAAGCAGGGCGCGTTGGTGCGCGTGGTGTTGTCCAGAGGTGCGACGGAGTTCATTACACCTCTGACCATGCAGGCGCTTTCTGGAGAGCCCACCCACACCGAGCTCTTGGACGAAGCCGCGGAAGCAGGTATGGGACACATTGAGCTGGCTCGCTGGGCCGATCTCATGATCATTGCACCCGCCACGGCGGACGTCATCGCGCGACTCGCTCAGGGCCGGGCAGACGATCTGCTGACCACAGTCGCTTTGGCAACCCCTGCTCCCGTCGCCGTTGCGCCGGCTATGAACCAGCAAATGTGGGCTCACGCCGCAACGCAGGAAAATATCCAGTTGCTCGCGTCCCGTGGCATTCAAATCGTTGGACCCGCTGCCGGTGAACAGGCTTGCGGTGACGTGGGCCCAGGTCGACTACTGGAGCCGGAGGCCATCGTGACAGCGCTGACTCAGCGCTTCGACAATCGCCGGCTGGAAGGGCGGCGGGTTGTTATCACCGCGGGTCCGACAGTGGAGGCTATTGACCCCGTGAGATACCTGAGCAATCACAGCTCGGGGAAAATGGGCTATGCGCTGGCGAGCGCCTGTGCCGAGGCCGGCGCTCAGGTCGAGCTGATATCTGGACCCGTGCACTTGGATCCACCGGATCGCGTCGCGGTGCATCTGGTCACTTCCGCGGCCGAGATGTGTGCTCGCGCACTGGCGCTTGCTGACGGTGCCGATCTGTTTATCGGCGCGGCAGCCGTCGCTGACTATCGACCCGAGTCGACATCAACCGAAAAAATCAAAAAGCAAAGCGGGGACACTCTCGTCCTTAAACTGGTCGAGAACCCCGACATCATCGCCAGCGTGACTCAATTGGCCAACCGGCCAACCCTGGTGGCTGGCTTTGCTGCCGAGACCAACTCAGTCACTCTCCACGCTCGGGAGAAAAGGCTGCGAAAAGGTCTCGATATGATCATTGCCAATGACGTCAGCGATCCCGATACCACTTTTGGCTCCGAGCAGAATGCCGTCCATGTGATCACCGAAGCAGAAGAGCGGAGCCTGCCTCTGGCCAGCAAACGAGTCATCGCCGAACAGATTGTCATCGCCGTTGCAGACGCACTTGCGCGCTAGCTGAGGCGGCGTAAACGGCCAGGTTTCATCTTTTGGTCGGCGCCCGCACTGCGGCATCTTCACATTGCCTTTGAGCTCGCACCGGCTCATTCTTTGCGCTTTGGCTGCGCCGGATAAAACATCATGTCGCTCAATCAGGGTGAGGCTGGGAATTTTGCCCGGATCCTGACCGAATCACTGCCCTATATCCAACGCTTCACGGGTAAAACCTTCGTCATTAAATTTGGCGGGAACGCCATGACGGACCCTGAACTGCAGGAGAGCTTCGCGCGCGACGTTGTGCTGATGAAGCTTGTAGGAATGAACCCCATTGTGGTGCATGGCGGAGGACCACAAATCGGCCAGCTGCTCGAGCGGCTGAATATCGAAACCGAATTTGTCGACGGCATGCGAGTCACTGACGAGCACACCATGGATGTGGTCGAAATGGTACTGGGCGCCTCAGTGAATAAGGAAATCGTCGACAGCATCCACCGCAACGGGGGACGCGCTATCGGCATCACGGGGAAGGACGGGCAACTGATTCAGGCGAAAAAACTCGCGGGCGATTGGGAAGCTGAAGGGGCAAAAGATATTGGTCAGGTTGGAGAGGTTGCCAGTATCGATACCGATATCCTGACCATGCTGATTGGTAGCGACTACATCCCGGTCATTGCGCCGGTGGCCGGCAGCAACGATGGCAAAACCTACAACATTAACGCCGACCTGGTCGCCGGCAAGCTGGCCGAGGTATTGCAGGCCGAGAAACTCATGCTACTGACTAACGTAGCGGGGCTTCTTGACGCTGAGGGCAACATTTTAACGGGGCTCGATACCGATCAGGTGAAGACGCTTATTCAACAGGGCGTCATTCATGGCGGCATGCTGCCCAAGATTCAGTGCGCCTTGGACGCCGTGCAGAGCGGTGTGAGAAGCGCACACATTATTGACGGGAGAGTGTCCCACGCCGCGCTGCTAGAGATATTCTCAGACGAGGGCATTGGAACCCAAATCAGTGCCCGGCACTGAGTGATTTGCACGAGCCCTTCGCTCTGATTAGCATCGGCGATTCCGTGGACGAACGAAAGCCCATGTCCGATAGCACCACCCCAACAGGCATCGACCGCAAGCAAGAGATTCTTATGGCGCTTGCCGAAATGCTTGAGGGTGCTCCCGATACCAGAATCACGACCGCTGGGCTGGCTTCGCGCGTAGGCGTGTCGGAAGCGGCGCTATATCGCCACTTTCCCTCCAAGAGCAAGATGTACGCAGGGCTTTTGGCTTTTGCCGAAGACACGCTGTTTGGGCTCGTTGGCCGCATCCCTAGTGAGCAGGTCGGCGCTTTGACTCAGTGCCAGGGACTGCTGCGGTTATATCTTGAATTCTGTGAAAAGAATCCGGGCATTACGCGATTACTGACCGGCCGGGCACTCACAGGAGAGTCGCAAGAGCTTCATCATCAGGTTGATCAGGTATACGAGCGGCTGGAGACGCAGCTCAAACAATATCTGCGTGAGGCCGAGCTCCGCGAAGGTCTCAGGACCCGCCTGCCGGTCACTACTGCGGCCAATTTACTCATGTCCGCAGCTGAAGGCAGGGTGTCTCAATTTTGTCGCAGCGACTTCAGGCGCCTGCCGACAGATGGCTGGGCAGATCAGTGGGCTCAGCTCGCCGAGGGCCTGATGAAGCCTGCAGGGATCGCAAGCCAATGAGGCCCATCATTAGCGCTCTAAGGTGAAGCACTCATCTGGCGCCGCAAGGCGACGATCTCTTCCAGCTCCGCAAAACGCTCTATATCGCGACTGAAGGCTTCGGCCAGTGCTGCCGCTTGCTGTTGTCTGCCCTCCCTGGCCTCATCAAGGCTGCGGATTTCTGCTTTGAGCGCCGCAACGGTCTCTTCTTTGTACTGACTCGTCATTTGGTCAGACTGCCCGGTGGTGCCGAGGGCAGCCTCATGCCGGGCAAGCTGCTGCGACAAGGTCTCTCGCTGGCTGTTCAGAATGGCAATACGAATATCGAGCTCGCGAAGAGAGCGATCCCGAGCCGCCTCGATATCCTGAATCGTGCTGTAACGCCGCAACAAAAAGGTGTCGCGCTCCAGCTGCGCCGCCTCGGCAGCCGCTTCCGCGTCTCGTGCCTGCTTGGCCGCGGCATCTCGCTCTAGTTCGGTCTCTGTTTTGGCGGGTGGCACCACCCGAACCACCTGCCCTGACTCGCTCAGGACCTCGTAACCATCACCGACGTAAGCCGCCGGAATTGCCCAGTCGACAACCGTTACACCCGACTCGTTTTGATAGCGATAGAGCTCAGCAGGCACAACACCAGACACCCACAACAGTGTCACAAGCAATAGCGATGGCTTGGAGGATCTATGCCACGCCATAACGCTGCCGATACCGCTCCAAGGCCTCACGATGTTGGGCCATTGCGGGATTGCTCTCTACCCATAAGATAATGTCGTGCAGCGAGACCACGCTCACCACTCTCAACCCCCAATCCTGTTCCACTTGCTGTACCGCCGACAGCTCACCGTCACCTCGCTCGCAGCGATCCAGCCCAATCACCACTCCCGCACCACGCGCACCAGACTCATTCAGAATGGCCATCGATTCCCGGATGGCGGTGCCCGCTGTCATCACATCGTCAATGACCACCACATCACCCGCGAGCGGCGCGCCCACAATGTTGCCTCCCTCGCCGTGGGTCTTGGCTTCCTTGCGATTGAAGGCAAACGGCAGGTCGATGCCATGTTGGTCCGACAGCGCCATGGCCGTGGTGGACACCAAGGGAATCCCCTTATAAGCGGGGCCGAAGAGCATGTCAGCGTGAAGATCCGACGCGTGCAAGGCAGCGGCATAGCAGCGCCCCAATCGCGCCAGCGCGCCACCCGTCGAAAACTTCCCCGCGTTAAAAAAGTACGGGCTAACGCGCCCAGATTTGAGCTCGAACTCCCCAAACTGCAGCACCTCGCACTGCAGCGCCAATTCGATAAAGTCCTGACGGAAACTCTGCGCGGTCGTGTTCACACCCCACTCCATGGCGTTTAATTGTTCAGACTGCGATCAACGGCCCCGAATCTACGCCAAGCCGCAGTCTGGGCGCTTCATTTCACCGTATCATATGAAATCAAAGCGGGCAGGACTAGCGATGAAGGTCATCAGCCTCGTCATCGAGGGGCTAGAGCAGGCGGCCGATAAGGGCTGCCTTGCATGGTTGTTTGCGCAAGACGCGGACATCATCTGCCTGCAGGATACCCGTTGCGCCGAGCATAACTTGTCGGGCGAGGCGTTCTTCCCTGCGAACTACCATCCATATTTTCTGGACCACTACGAGAACCCTCGATTAAACGGGGTGGCCATCTACAGTAAGCGCCTTCCTAAAGCCATTATTTGGGGGCTGGGTTTCGAAGCGTATGACGCTCAGGGGTTGTACATTCAAGCAGATTTCGAAGAGATCAGCGTGGGCTCAGTGCTGGTGCCTAGCGGCACGGGCGGGCCTGAGGCCATGGCGAGCAAGCTGGGCTTTCTTTCACAGCTGAGTAGCCACCTCGAGAAAGTGCGCCACAAGCGCCGTGGTTACATTCTCTGTGGTGGATGGGAGTTAATGACGCATCATGCCGACGCAGAGGACGCCGGGAACAGTCAGACGCTACCTGGGCTGTCTCCCTCGGAACGCGGTTGGTTACTGGACCTCTACGACAGCGGTTATACCGACGCTTACTCCCTAGCCGATAGCGACCCCGGAGCCTACACCTGGTGGCCTGATGGCGACGATGCGGGCGGTCTGCGCACCGATACGCAAATTATCTCTGAGCTGCTGGCGAGCCGGGTTGAGCGGGGCAGTATTTTTGACGAGCAGGCGTTTTCACATCACGCGCCCGTGATCATGGATTACGATCTGCAGCTCTAACCTTGCTCGAGGGCAGCTCGCTGTGCGGCAGTGATCGCTTCACCCGCCGAGGCGGCGAGCGCAAGCAGCCTCGTGAGCTCCTCCTGGCTGAATGTGGCGCCCTCTGCGGTGCCTTGCACCTCGATCAAGCCGCCATGCTCTGTCATGACAACGTTCATATCACTGTCGGCAGTTGAATCCTCAGCGTAATCGAGATCCGCCACCGGGACACCATTCCACACGCCAACAGATACCGCTGAGATCAAATGTTTGAGTGGATCTGAATCCAGTTCACCGGCGCGTTGAAGATGGTTCAGCGCGTCCACTACCGCCACGCAAGCGCCCGAGATCGCCGCCGTACGGGTGCCGCCGTCTGCCTGTATCACATCGCAGTCCACGGTGATCGTGCGCTCCCCCAGCAGCTTGAGATCCAACGCCGCACGCAAAGAGCGGCCAATGAGTCGCTGGATTTCAACCGTTCGCCCACCCTGCTTGCCCCTTGCTGCCTCCCGGTCCATTCGCGTGCCAGTGGAGCGTGGCAACATCCCATACTCGGCGGTCAACCAGCCCTCACCTTTGCCGCGCAAAAAACCTGGCACTCCAGCATTCACACTGGCAGTGCAAATGACTTTGGTGCGCCCGAAAGACACCAGCACAGACCCTTCTGCGTGGCAGGTGTAGCCTCGCTCAAACCCGATTGAGCGCATCGCATCGGGGGCTCGCCCGCTGGGTCGGTCGGGTGGTGTCTGCATGGTGCTCTCCTGTTGTCTGGGTCGGTCAGCCCAAAGCACTGCTGTTACACTAAGCAAAGCGCTTGGCCGAGGAATGGCAGTGACTCAAAGCATGACGGGCTTTGCCCGCGGGAGTGTAACAACGGGTGCCCTGACGGTCACCGTAGAGTGCCGCTCCGTCAACAACCGCTACTTGGACTTACAGTGTCGGATGCCCGATAACCTTAGGGTGCTGGAAGGCGCGTTGCGCGAGCAGGCGGGGAAGCATTTTTCACGCGGCAAACTTGAATTGCTGATTCGCGTCTCTGACAGCGGCTCAGCCGCCCCCGCGACCTTTAATACTGAGCGCCTCGCGACACTCCGAACCTCTCTGGCGCAGGTTGCTGCGGCATTCCCCGAAGCTGCCGTACCTGATCAGCTCGCGCTGTTGCTCTCGCCAGGCGTCATGACTGAACCTGAAACCGACCTAGAAGCACTCCAGGGTGCGACAACGGATGCCGCCAAACAGTGCTTCGAAGGGCTTCGCGGGCAACGACAACAGGAAGGCGCAAAACTGGCCGCTCTAATCCAGCAACGGTCGGATGCGATGCGGGTGCACCTCGCCACGCTCAAGGAACACCTCCCAGACCTGCAGAGCGCACATCGACAGCGACTGCTCGACAGACTGCGGTCGCTCGATATCGAAGCAGAGCCGATGCGGCTGGAAGAAGAAATTGTCTACGTGTTGCAACGGGCAGATGTCGAAGAAGAAATGGACCGCCTTGAGGCGCATCTGGATGCCATTGAGTCAGCCTTGGAAAGCGCCGCGCCGGTGGGCAGGCGCCTAGATTTCCTGATGCAAGAACTCAATCGCGAAGCCAATACGCTGGGCTCAAAATCTACTGCGCTCAGTACCACCAACGTCTCAGTGGAGTTCAAAGTGTTGATCGAGCAAATGCGCGAGCAAATCCAGAACATTGAGTAGAATTTGAGTGTGAATGCGACCAGAGGACAGTTATTAATCGTCTCCGCGCCCAGCGGAGCGGGAAAGACGTCGTTGATCAAAGCGCTGATGGAGCGGGATGATCGGGTTGAAGTTTCCGTATCGCACACGACCCGGCCGCAGCGACCCGGTGAGAAAGAGGGGGTCAATTACTTTTTCATCTCGACTGAGACCTTCCATGAGATGCGAGAGGCCGGGGCATTCTTCGAGTCTGCCGAGGTCTTTGGTCATCTCTACGGCACCAGCCTGACGCAGCTCGAGGCGAGGCTATCCGACGGCGCCGACGTGATCCTGGAAATTGACTGGCAAGGTGCCCAGCAGGTGAGAAAGTTGTTACCGGACAGCGCCTGGCTCTTCATCCTGCCGCCCTCACTTGAAACGCTCAAGGCACGTCTTCAGGCGCGGGGTCAGGACGCAGAGGACACCATCGACATCAGAATGCGTGCCGCGCGTGATGAAATGTCGCATTGGGATGAGGCCGACTACCTCATTATCAACGACCAATTCGATACGGCGCTGCAACAACTACAAGCGCTAGTGCGCTCACTGAGACTCAGAACCGGCCAGCAACAGTCAGGCCTTCAAGATCTGATTGAGGATCTGCTCGCCTAATTTGCCCGTAATGGCATGAGCGACCGGCAAATTTACGTTGTTGTCGGGGCGGTGCAAAACTGATTCCTACGTTATACTGCGCGGCCGCGTTGATACGCGGTGAGCAATAAGGAGACCACGCTGTCATGGCGAGAATTACTGTTGAAGACTGTCTGGACAATGTCGATAACCGATTTGAGCTGGTTATGCTTGCTTCTAAGCGCGCCCGGCAAATGGCGACGGGTGGTCGCGACCCGCTCGTAGAGGACGAGTCAGACAAGGCCACGGTCATCGCGCTGCGAGAGATCGCCGAGGGTTTAATTACCCCGGAAGTACTCGCCCGCGAAAGCGAAATCGAAGCAGAGGAAGAACTAGCGGCCAGCTTCGAGACCCCCATCCTCTGATAACCGAGTCCGCTGGCAGTGGTAGCAACAACACTCCAAGCTATCAGCGGATCTCTCCCCGGCATCGGCAGCCGGTCGGGGCAAAAAGCGGCTGCACATTCCATTCCCCGAGAAGGGCACTTCGCGAACAGCTCGCTGGCTGCTTTTGAGCAGCTAATTGCCGACTACCTGCCGCTTGATCAGGCGCAGCTGGTCAGGCGAGCCTATTATTACTCCGAGCAAGCCCACTATGGTCAGACCCGGCGCAGCGGGGAGCCTTACGTCACCCATCCCCTGGCCGTAGCCAGCATTCTCGCTCGCATGCACATGGACGCTCAGAGCCTGATGGCGGCACTGCTGCACGATGTGATTGAGGACACGGGCGTCAACAAGGAAGACATTGGCGCTCAGTTTGGCGAGGAAGTGGCTGAGCTGGTCGATGGCGTCAGCAAGCTGACTCATGTCGAATTTGATTCGGTCGAACTCCGGCAGGCCGAGAACTTTCAAAAAATGACGTTGGCGATGGCGAAGGATATTCGAGTCATCCTGGTAAAACTTGCAGACCGGCTTCATAACATGCGCACTTTGGGCGTGCTAAACCGAGAGAAAATAAAGCGCATCGCCAGTGAAACGCTAGATATTTATGCGCCCATTGCCATGCGTCTGGGCATGAATGAAGTGCGAATGGAGTTCGAAGACCTAGGCCTTAAAGCGCTCTACCCCATGCGCGCCAGACGGCTCGAGGCCGCGCGCAGATCAGCGAGCGGCAACCGGAAGCAGCTCGTCGATCAGATCCGCGACCAGCTGGGCCAGACACTGCTCCGCGAGGGGTTGACTGCTACTGTCGTGGGACGAGAAAAGCACCTCTACAGCATCTACAGAAAGATGAAAGCCAAGCGGAAGTCTTTTTCTCAGGTCATGGATATCTTTGCCTTCCGTCTGATCGTTGGCTCTGTCGATGACTGCTACCGCGCGTTGGGTATGGTGCACAGTCTCTATAAACCGGTGCCCGGGGAATTCAAGGACTATATCGCCATCCCCAAGGCCAACGGATATCAATCTTTGCACACTGTGCTGAAGGGCATGCATGGGGTGCCCATAGAAATCCAGATCCGGACCCATGAAATGGAAGATATGGCCAACAACGGCATCGCTGCCCATTGGCTCTATAAAAGCGAGGAAACGGGCGCCAGTATGTCCCACACCCGGGCTCGGGAGTGGGTTCAGGGCCTGCTGGAAATGCAACAGCGCGCTGGCGATTCGCTGGAGTTCATTGAAAACGTCAAGATCGACCTTTTTCCAGACGAGGTGTACGTCTTTACTCCCCGTGGTGACATTCTTGAGCTGCCCAAAGGTTCCTGCGCGCTCGATTTTGCCTATGCCGTGCACAGCGATATTGGGGATCACTGTGTCGCTGCGCGCGTGAGCAATCAGCTAGTGCCGCTCTCGGAGCCTCTGGAAAGCGGTGCGACGATCGAGATCGTGACCTCTCCAACGGGCAGGCCGAGTCCTTCCTGGCTTAACTGGGTGGTGACCGCGCGAGCCAGAACCCACATCCGCCACTTTTTAAAAGATCAGCGCCGCGAGGACTCGTTGGCGTTGGGTCGCAATCTGCTGGACCGGGCTTTGATGGCCCACGATACTCGGCTGAATGCCATTGAAGAAGAAGCCATGCAGTCCGCGCTGACCGCGTTGGGCAAAGCTGACATCGAGACTTTGATGGTTGACGTCGCACTGGGCAACACGCTGCCCCATATCGCCGTTGCCCACCTGACCAGCGCCGGTGACAACTCTGCCGTGGGTGGTGAGGCGGCCACACTGGGTATCCGAGGTACCGAAGGCGTGGGCGTCACGTATGCCAAGTGCTGCTGCCCTCTGCCTGGCGACGGTATTCAGGGCTACCTAGGGCAGGAGAAAGGCTTAATGGTGCACCGGGATAGTTGCCGCAATCTTCTGGAAATGCGAGAGCAGCGAGACCGGCTGATTGCCCTTCACTGGGACGAGGCGGTGGAACGGAATTATCCAATAGGCCTCAGAGTTCAGGTAGAAAACCGCCGCGGTATGATCGCTGTCCTGGCGACCCGCCTCAGCGCCATTGGCCTCAATATCGAGCGCATTGCCACACAGAACAAGGATGTCGAATTCACCTTTGTCGACCTGGAGCTTCAGGTCAGCAGTCGTACCCATCTGGCTCGTGTGATGAAGCGGCTACGTAGCGTGGAAGGTGTCCTGAAAGTGGTCCGTAGCGCGCGACGGTAACCGGCTCCCTCAGTGGCCTTGAACACCCACCGCCGCGGCTTTGTCCTTGGCCTTGCAGCCCTCATCAGTCCGTTATTCAATAAGGCGTTACGCGCGCATCCAAAGGAGACCGTTGTGTCCAATAGAGCCGTTATTGCTACCCAGGCCGCGCCTCAGGCGATCGGGCCCTATTCACAGGGCATCAAGGTGGGAAATACCGTATGGATATCAGGGCAGATACCGCTCGACCCAGTTTCAATGACGATGATTGAGGGCGATATCAGTGCGGAGGCCGAGCGGGTGTTCAACAACCTGGGCGCTGTCGCCGAGGCAGCGGGCGGCACGCTGGATAATGCAGTGAAAATCAATATCTCATTGATCGATCTGGGAGATTTTGACGCGGTGAACGCGGTCATGTCGCGCCACTTCGAAGAACCCTATCCCGCGAGAGCCTGCGTGCAAGTCGCCGCACTGCCCAAAGGTGCCCGTATTGAGGTCGAGGCCATATTGTCGGTGTAACTGCTTTGGCCTGGCCGGCTTCAGAAATTCAGGCTTGATTCAGCATCGCTTCATATCCCTCTCGCCAAGTGGGGTAGCACAGCCGAAAGCCTATTTTCTCGAGTAATGCGTTTCGACAGCGCCGGTTGGCGCGAGGGTTAGCGCTGCCTGCCTGTCGAGATAAAGTGACATTAAGCCGCGCAGCCAACCAATCCTCGACCTGATGGATCGGCGCATGATCATCATCGGCGCCGACCAACGTCGGCGGCACCGAGCCACCGGCGGCGTCACGCCCCAAACAGTGAACGATAAGCCGCGATAAATCCTCGCGATGAATGCGATTGCCATAAAGAGCACCCGTCGCGCCCCCTTCACCGGCTCGTACCCGCCGCATCAGCATCCCCTCTGGGTCTCCATACACCCCCGCGGGCCGAATAATGGTGGCGGTCACTCCGCGGCGAATAATCGCCTCGGCAGCGACCATGGCCATGGCCTGTGGTTCGGCAGTATTGAGCGGTGAGTGTTCGTCCACCCAGCCTCCCTGTGACTCCCCATAGACGCGGGTGGACGAAATCCAGATAACCCGGCGGCACTTCGAAAACCAGCTCTGGCCTGCAAGTATCTCGGCAACCCTCGCAAAACCGGTTTTGTACCCCTCAGGGTCATAGGATTGCGGCAGTGGGGTCACTACCACATAGTCAGGCTCAGCCAATGCCAAATCAGAAAGCGCTTTCCCATCTGTCAGGTCCGCCCCGCGACGCTCAAAGACCTCTGGGAGCAGATCAGGGTTGCGGCGCACAGCGGTGACATGCCAGCCCAGTTCGAACAGGGATAAGCCCACACGCGTGCCAATGTCACCACAGCCTAGGATCAGCACCTTCATGGCTTCACGGCCTTATCAAACAATCGCTAAGATACGAGACTACCACGACACTTTTTCGTATCGGGGCACACTTGAGTCAAACCATCCTTCAACAACCTGTTACCGGCCTGCGGGGAGTGGGCGAAAAAATGTCGTCCCGGCTGGCCGACCTGGGTATCTACTCCTTGGAAGACCTGCTCTTTCATTTCCCTCTCCGGTATCAGGACCGAACGCAGATTACCGCCATTGGAGGGTTGCGGGATCAGGTAGATGCGGTGGTCGAAGCGGAAGTCCGCGCTGCCGCTGTGACCATGGGCCGAAGAAGAACACTGTTGGTCAAGGTAGAAGATGGCACCGGCTTGCTCACGCTACGGTTTTTTCATTTTCGACAGTCTCAGGTTTCGCAATTCAAACAGGGAACTACCGTGCAGCTGTTTGGCACCCCGCGTTGGCTCGGCGGGCAAGTCGAGATGATTCATCCCGAATATCGCTTGGGCGCGGGTGCTGATCTCGTTGAGGCCGCATTGACGCCGGTCTACCCAACGGCCAGCGGGCTGGGACAAAGCACCTGGCGCAAGCTTTGTGGCCAAGCACTTAACCTGCTCAGCAAAAACCCACCCGAAGATCTGCTGAGGCAGATTACGGACGACAGCATTACCTTGGCCGATGCCATCACTTTTTTGCATAACCCGCCACCCAATGCTGAGCTAAGCCAGATTCAGCAAGGCACCCACCCCGCTCAAATTCGGCTGGCTCGCGAGGAGCTCATTGCTCATCAACTCACCGTGCAAGGCGTCAGAGACGCCGAGCGGCAGCATCCGGCGCCCGCGATCGCACCCTCGTCCGCTGCGTCAGCCGCATTTCTGGCCGACCTGCCATTCAAGCCCACTGCCGCTCAGCAGCGTGTCGTAAAAGAGTTGATGGCTGACATGGCGCAAACACAACCCATGTTGAGGCTGGTTCAAGGGGATGTTGGTTCAGGTAAAACGCTGGTAGCCGCACAGGCAGCGCTGGATACGATCGCGGCCGGATACCAGGTCGCCTTCATGGCGCCGACCGAGCTCCTGGCGGAGCAGCATTACGCCAACCTTGAAGCATGGTTTTCGCCACTCAAGCAGCCTGTCGCCTGGCTGAGCGGAAGAACCAAAGGCAAAGTGAGGCAAACCGTCTTGAGCCAATTGGCAAGCGGCGAGGCCCCTGTGGTGGTGGGGACCCACGCATTGTTTCAAGAAGACGTGCAGTTCCACAGGCTCGGCCTGATCATTGTCGACGAGCAGCACAGGTTCGGTGTACACCAACGACTATCATTGGCCGACAAGGGCGCAGGAGACGAGCACCCGCATCAGCTGGCACTGACCGCTACACCGATCCCACGCTCGCTCGCTATGGTTGCCTATGGTGACCTTGACTGCTCTGTCATTGACGAGCTGCCACCCGGTCGTCAGCCAGTCACCACAACCCTAATCGATCAAACGCGGCGCGACGCCGTAATCCAGCGCGTGGGGGCCGCCTGTCGAGAAGGGAGGCAGGCCTACTGGGTGTGCACTGCCATTGAGGAGAGCGACGCACTGGAGATTGAGGCAGCGGAAGCGACGCTCGAGCAACTGCAACAGACCCTTTCAGGCCTTCATATCGGTCTGGTACACGGCAAGCTTAAGCCGCTAGAAAAAGCGGAGGTCATGGCCGCGTTCAAGGCTGGTGACATCCAGCTGCTGGTCGCCACCACAGTGATCGAAGTTGGGGTGGACGTGCCGAATGCGAGTCTCATGATTATTGACAATGCAGAGCGCCTTGGGCTCGCCCAACTACACCAACTGAGAGGCCGAGTGGGGCGCGGAGCGATAGACAGCCACTGCCTGCTTCTTTACCGCCAACCGCTTTCAGACACCGCTCAGCAACGGCTGAAAGTCATGCAGGATTCCCACGATGGCTTCGTGATTGCTGAAGCAGATCTAGAAATCCGTGGGCCGGGCGAGCTGCTCGGAACACGGCAGACGGGTCTCGCGACATTTAGAGTTGCCCTGCTTCCCGAGCATGAGCAACTGCTAATCGAAGCACAGGAGATAGCAGGGAGACTTTACGAAAGCGACCCGGGTCGCGCGGAGGCCCTGATGCACCGATGGGCAGGGGCCCGCGCGGACTTTGCCAGAGTCTGATCAGGCGATGTCGCATCCCCACCCGCAGGCCGCTAGACTGTGTGGCCGCGAGTCACGAATGCATTGCTTTGAGTGAGCCATCCCCTTCGTTGAACATCCCTGATCTTGGCGCCTCGTCCAAATGGCGTGCTGCGCTGGAGATCATGCGCTTCGACAAACCGATCGGTACTTTCTTGCTCGCCGCCCCAACGCTGTGGGGTCTTGCGCTGGCCAACGAAGGTTTTCCGGAGTCTAGGCTGCTCGCCATCTTTTTGGTCGGTATCGTGGTGATGCGAGCGGCCGGGTGCATTGCCAACGACCTCGCTGACCGAAATCTTGATGGGCATGTAGAACGCACACGACTCCGCCCGCTGGTCACCGGCGCATTGACGGTCAAAGAAGCAGTGTCTTTGCTCGTGTTACTTCTGGCTACCGCTCTAGGCCTTGTGGCATTGACTAACCCGCTCACTATCCAGCTGTCCGTTGCGGGAGCGGGTCTGGCGCTGATCTATCCGCTAATGAAGCGGATTACCCACTTGCCGCAGATCGTGCTCGGCATTGCCTTCTCGTGGAGCATTCCCATGGCCTTCGCGGCGAGCATCAATGCATTACCCAGTGCGCTGTGGTGGCTGTTTTTTGCCAACCTGCTGTGGACCGTTGTCTATGACACCCAATACGCCATGGTAGATCGGGAAGACGATCTATCAGTCGGCATTAAATCCACCGCTATTCTCTTTGGCCATCTTGACGTGCGCATCATTGGCTTGTTGCAGTGCCTCTGCCTCATCGCCTTTTGGCGCTGTGGCGTTGCCTTTGCATTAGGTCCAATCTATTACGCTGCAGTCGCCACTGTTGGCGTCTTGTTTGCCCGGCATTTGTGGCTAATTCGGGAGCGCAACGTCAAGCAATGCTTTGCGGCCTTTAACCAAAGTAAGTGGATCGGCCTGATTATCCTTCTGGGCCTGTGCGGCCACTTCTGGATTGGCCCCGTCGCCACCTGATCCCCATGGACACCTTTGACGCCAAGCTGCATCGGTCCATCGCCGAGCTCGACCCCGCGCTGTGGCAGTCCTGCTTTGGTGATAGCGATCCTTTTCTGCGCTGGGATTTCCTCCACGGGCTGGAGACGTCGGGATGCACCACGGCCGAGAGCGGCTGGCAACCGGCGCATATCACTTTAGAACAAAGCGGCGCGCCGGTTGGTATCCTCCCCGCGTATCTGAAAACTCATAGCTACGGCGAATACGTCTTTGATTGGTCCTGGGCTGATGCTTGGCAGCGCATGGGGCTGAGCTACTACCCTAAGCTGGTGACAGCGATTCCTTTCACGCCGGCAACCGGGCAGCGTCTCGGTAATTTGGCTGGAGACGCGACCACGCCCTCCACTATGGCCACATGTGTCAAAGCCCTGAGCGAGCAGCTCGAGATCTCGAGCTGGCATGTTTTGTTTCTGGATGAGACATCCTCAAATCAGCTACGTCACTGTGAGATGCCACAGAGGCTGACAACACAATTCCACTGGTTTAACCGCGACTATCGTGACTTTCAGGATTTTCTCGATCGTTTCAGTAGTCGCAAACGTAAGAATCTCCGGCGGGAACGCGAGCAGATCTCACGCCAAGGGCTCTCACTAAAAACACTAAAGGGCGAGGAGATCGGCCCCGAGCAGTGGCAATTTTTTCATCGCTGCTACCAGACAACCTACGCCAAACGCTCGGGGCACGGCGGCTATCTGACAGAAGCGTTTTTCACGCAATCCTGCCCGGACCTGGGGGGCACACCGGTCATGGTGATTGCCGAACGAGCAGAGCAACCGGTTGCCGCCTCTCTCTTTTTTGAGGGAGAGAACACGCTTTATGGACGGTATTGGGGCTGCCTCGCAGAATTTGAGTTCTTGCATTTCGAGGCCTGCTATTACCGCGGCATTGAGTACTGTATCGAGGCAGGGCTGTCTCGCTTCGACCCCGGCGCGCAAGGGGAGCACAAAATCCAGCGGGGGTTCGAGCCCATTCTGACTTATTCCAATCACTGGATTGTCGACGAGCGCTTGCGGGAAGCCGTGGCACAGTTCGCGGAACAGGAATCAGAACAGGTCCGCGCCTACCAGCGTGAGGCCGCGACTTTATTACCCTTCAAACAGGAGCTTGATTAGCCCTGAGGGGGGGCGTCGCGCAAGAATACCCAGTTGTTTCCCTCTGAGTGTTCTGGGCTGTAATAGTAGCCATCGCTCGCAAAGTGCTTAAGCCCCTCAGGTTCGTTGAGGCCTTTTTGGATGATGTAACGGGCCATGACCCCGCGGGCCTTCTTCGCGAAGAAGGAAATCATTTTGTATTGGCCATTTTTCAGGTCGCGAAACTGTGGTGTGATGACCTCCACGTCCAGTGACTTCGGCTTCACCGCCTTGAAGTATTCGTTGGACGCGAGGTTGACCAGAACCGGACTGCCACTCGCCTTAATGTGTTGCCCCAACACCTCAGTAATGCGGTCTCCCCAGAATTCATAGAGATTTTTCCCGCCCGAATTGGCAAAAGGCAAACCCATCTCCAGGCGATAAGGCTGCATTAGATCCAGCGGCCTCAGCAAGCCATAGAGGCCCGAAAGAATACGCAGATGCTTCTGCGCGAAGGCCAACTCGTCGGCACCCAAAGTCTCTGCCTGCAGACCCGTGTAGACATCCCCCTTAAACGCGAGAACAGATTGCTTGGCGTTTTTCAGCGAAAATTCGGGCTCCCAATTCATAAAACGCTCGTGATTCAGGGTCGCGATTTTTTCCGACACCCCCATTAAATTCTGAATATCTTCAGGATTCATTTTGCGAGCGCTGTTAACCAGCAAGGACGCCTGATCAATAAATAAAGGCTGCGTTGATTTTTTGGTAGTCGGCACCGTCTCGTAATCGAGCGTTTTAGCCGGCGACAGAATAGAAAGCACGGGTTCGCCTCTTCTGCAATCTGTTGAGCCAGAATGATAACCTTGCACGTCCACGATAAAAACCGCGAGATTCTCATGCCACCCGACGCCCCATTGGCGAGCAAACTGGATCAAGGCATAGTCTGGCTAGGGCGCACCGTCTGCTGGTGCGTGCCCATTATGGCGCTACTCGTATTGTTCATCGTGGTGTTGCGCTACGGCTTCAACACCGGCGCGATAGCCGCTCAAGAGTCCGTGCAGTATCTCCACGCCGCGATTTTTATGCTGGGCGCGGCGGTGGCGCTGCAGGCAGATCAACACGTGAGGGTTGATATCTTTTATCGGCGTTTCTCTCAACGGCAACAGGCATGGGTAAACGGGCTTGGCCATGTTGTCTTTACCCTGCCGCTGTGCGGACTGATCGGCTGGGGCTCTTGGGACTACGTGATGGACAGCTGGTCTGCCAGGGAGGCATCCCCGGAGCCCGGCGGGCTGCCCTTCGTATACCTGCTGAAGACGCTGATTCCCGCGATGGCAATGCTTCTCACCCTCCAGGCCTTGATTCATATTTCTCGCGCTCTGACCGTCCTCCGACAACGAGACAGCATCTGATGGAAGGGCAATTGGCGCTCACCATGTTTATTGTCGTCTGTGGGGTGTTGCTATTGGGCTTCCCCGTGGCACTGACACTGGGCGGCACGGCGCTGGGATTTGCTGCGTTGGGTATTCTGCTCGGACACTTTGACCCGGACTACCTCACCGCACTGACCGGACGCATTTTCGGCACAATGAGCAACGAAACCCTCGTGGCGGTGCCCCTGTTTATTCTGATGGGGGTGGTACTGGAGCGAGCAAAAATCGCTGAAGACCTGTTGGCCAATATGGCTGGTTTGTTTGGGGAGCGACCCGGTGGCTTAGGCGTGGCGGTCATTGTGGTCGGAGCGCTGCTGGCGGCCAGCACAGGCATTGTCGGTGCAACGGTCGTCACCATGGGGGTGCTGGCCCTCCCGACCATGCTGAGGGCCGGCTATCAGCCCCAACTGGCAACTGGCACCATCTGCGCTACCGGAACCCTCGGTCAGATTATTCCGCCCTCGATTGCACTGGTTCTGTTGGGCGACATCATGTCGAGCGCTTATCAACAAGCCCAGCTGAGAATGGACATCATCAACACCGATACCATCTCGGTGGGCGACCTCTTTGTGGGCGCGATGATCCCAGGCGTCGTGCTGGTATTGCTGTATCTCGCCTATGTGTTAGCTCGCGCCGCGCTGCAGCCGTCCATCGCACCCCCCGCTGTCGTAGACAAGGCCGATACCCGCGCAACGGTTGTAGCGGTGCTGCCACCTCTGGGGCTTATCGTGCTGGTCCTAGGCTCCATTCTGGCCGGCGCGGCGACCCCGACGGAGGCTGCAGGTGTCGGCGCCACGGGCGCTTTGCTCTTGGCCCTGGTGCGGGGGGCACTCACGCTGGCTGTGATGCGGGACATTTCGCGCTCGACGCTCTACACCACCAGCATGGTTTTTCTCATTCTCATTGGCGCAGCCGTCTTTTCTCTCGTGTTCCGCGGGTTCGGTGGCGACAGCCTGATTGAGACCTTCTTCGAGGAGCTAGGGGGCGGGCCCCACATGGCGTTGCTGGTGGTCATGTTGGTGATGTTTTTACTCGGCTTTATTCTCGACTTCATCGAGATCAC
>JACETJ010000079.1 GCA_013911345.1 Congregibacter sp. | reverse complement strand
GTAAGTATCTTATCGAAACGCGGGCCGCGGGCAGCCAGACGAATATGCTCGAAATCGCACGCTTTCTTGTCGACAAGGAATTGGCGTCGCGTTGATTATTCTTCTGGCACGGACACCGCGGTCCGTGTCACCACTCGTCGTAATTCGAAGCTTGAATGGACCCCGGTGACTCCGGGGATTCGGGTGAGCTTACCCAACAAAAACTGCTCGTAGTGCGCCATATCGCGCACCACCGCTTTCAGCAGGTAATCAGCGCTCTGGCCCGTTACCACGCAGCAATCGACTACTTCTGGCAGAGACACTACCGTCTCCTCAAACGTCTCGAAACGATCGGGCGTGTGGCGATCCATGGTGACGCCGATGTGAGCTGTTAAGTTGAGGCCTAGTTTCTTGGGGTCAACCATCGCCGCCTGATGGGTGATGATGCCTTCGGTCATCAACCGCTTAACACGACGTGCGCAGGGGGTGGGTGACAGGCCCACTTGCTCGGCCAGCTCGAGATTGCTGAGTCCAGCGTTGTCCTGCAAAACCCGCAGAATACGGCGATCCAGCCGATCAAGCAGCGGTGGCGAATTATCCATACAAACCCATTTAATGAGTGAAAATATATATATTTATTACATTTTATAGCATTAAGCGCTAACAAAATTGGAAATATCACTATTTTTAGTGATTATCTCCCGTCGACGGCCGGTACACTACGCGTCCTCTAATAGGATCAGGACAGTACCGTGGACAACGCCCGATTTGATCACCGCAAGTACCGCGCGTTTCAGCCGGTCGCTAAACCAGATCGTCGCTGGCCGGATAACGTCATTGAGGCAGCACCTGAGTGGTGCTCTGTCGATTTGCGCGACGGCAATCAGGCTCTGGTTGAGCCCATGAACGCTGAGCAAAAGCTGCGGTTGTGGGAGCTGCTGGTTTCAATCGGTTTTAAGCAGATTGAGGTGGGCTTTCCCTCCGCTTCAAGTCATGACTTTGCCTTTCTGCGCAAGTTGATCGAAGAGGATCGCATTCCTGATGACGTCACCGTGCAGGTGCTGGTGCAGGCGCGAGCGGACCTGATTGAAAAAACCTTTGCAGCGCTTGAGGGCGTGAGGCGTGCGGTGGTGCATTTTTACAACAGCACCTCAACCGTTCAGCGGGAATACGTATTTGGTCTCGATCGGGACGGTATTCGGGACATTGCAGTCAATGGCGCGCAGCTGATTAAAGAAGCCGCAGACGCCCGCCCCGAGACAGAGTGGGTATTTGAGTATAGCCCCGAGAGCTTTACCGGCACAGAAATGGATTTTGCCGTATCGGTCTGCGATGCGGTGAACGAGGTTTTGGCACCGACTCCTGATCGGCCGGTGATTATCAACTTGCCGGCCACGGTAGAAATGAGCACGCCCAACATCTACGCAGATCAGATCGAGTGGTTCTGTGATCATGTTAAGAACCGCGAGTCACTGATTATTTCCCTGCATACCCACAATGACCGGGGCTGCGCCGTTGCCGCCGCCGAGCTAGGCGTAATGGCCGGGGCGGACCGGGTGGAAGGCACGCTGCTGGGTAATGGTGAGCGCACCGGCAACATGGACATCATGACCATGGCGATGAATCTTTACAGCCAAGGTGTGGACCCTCTGCTCGATTTCACCCACATGGATGAGATTTGTACGGTGGCCCGGGAATGCACCCAGTTGCCTGTCCATCCTCGACATCCGTACGCAGGGGAGCTTGTTTTCACCGCCTTCTCTGGCAGTCATCAGGATGCGATTCACAAGTGCCTGTCCAAGCGTGACGTTGACGAAGTTTGGGATGTGGCTTATTTGCCAATTGATCCTGCTGATATCGGTCGAACGTATCAAGAGGTAATTCGGATTAATAGCCAGTCCGGGAAGGGTGGTGTCGCCCATGTGTTGCGTCGAGACTACGGGCTGGAACTGCCGCGCTGGCTGCAGGTCGATTTCAGTGCCGCCGTGCAGGACCTGGCGGAGGACAGCGAAGCTGAGGTCTCCAGTGACGATATTTTTGCGTTGTTCAGTGAGACCTACCTGAGTACGGCTGACCGGTGGCAGTTGGGTAATTACCAGCTGTCACGGCAGGACGAATCCGATGGTCTTGAGGTCACTCTGCATGGGCCGCAGGGTGAAGTAGCCTTGACCGGCAGGGGCAATGGTGTGGTCGATGCATTTGTTCAGGCGATGGAGATCTTTACCGGCCGACATATCGTGGTGGTGGAGTACTCTGAACACACGCTGGGCCAGAGTGCTGACGCGGAGGCAGTGTGTTACGTACAACTCAATATCGATGGCGAACGCCCATGTGGTGTCGGCCGCAGTCACGATATCGTGCAGGCATCGCTGGCGGCGATTCTCTCCGCACTGGATGGTCGCGGCCAGATGCTCGCCAACGCGGCTTAGGTATAGGCACATTCCCGTCGTTAGCGGGGCGGTTTCGAGCGCGACTAGCCGCACTTGGTGATGACTTGCGTGTGATGAGTCCCGCGCTTCAGCCGTCAGTTGTTCGCTATGGAGTTGCCCGGCGTCTAGCCCGCCTTCTCGGGTGGTGTTTGCTCGCATTAACGCTGAGCGGCTGCTCAGCAACCCAGCTCATCTACAACCGTGTCGATATTCTCGTGCGCTGGTATCTCGATGACTATGTGTCACTGGACTCTGAACAACAGGCGCGCTTCGACGCTCGCTTGGAAACCCTGCTGGACTGGCACCGCCGTGAAGAGTTACCCGCTTACGTGGTGCTGTTAGATGATGCGTTGATCATTCTCGATGAAGGTGTGCCGCTGGATGACACCCGCGCGATGGCTGATCGCATTGAGGAGGCCGCGATTCGCTTTCAGGATCCATTTCTTGAGCTACTGCTGAGCACGGGACAAGATCTGACACCGGAACAGACGCAGCAGTTTGTTGACACCTTGATCTCCAAGCAGGAAGAGTTCGAGGAGGACAGGCTGGCACGCAGCGACACAGAGTACCGTGAAGATCTTGAGTCGCGTTTCGACAAACAGCTGAGTCGGTATCTTGGCTCGCTGACAGCTGAGCAGACCGACCGCATCGCGGATGGCGTCGCAGAAATGACGCGCTTGGACCGTTTTTGGCTGGAGGATCGACGGGTTTGGATAACCGATTTGTCAGCGATCCTCTTGGAAGACCCACCTGACTGGCCTGATCAGGTGCGCGCCCTGATCGCCGGCCGCGATGATGCCCTCCTGCCCGCTTATCGAGAGGGCATAGATCATAATGGTGAGGTCATTCTGCAGTTGTCCCGGGACGTGTTGATCGCGCGGACTGATAAACAGGACCGGAAATTACGCAACCGCTTGCAGTCTTTGCGCGATGATCTGGCCGCGCTTGCTGCACAGAATGCAGAGGCGGCTAGCCCTTGATGAGGGACTGATCGCGGATAGCGCCCTTGTCTGCACTAGTCACCATGCTCGCGTAAACCTTGAGCGCGGTGGATACCTGACGGGGACGATCTGTGTCGGGCTGCCAGGCGCGGGGACTTTGGTCCATGGCTTCGCGCCGACTCGCAAGCGTCGCGTCATCCACCAGCACGTTGATTGTCCGTGCGGGAATATCGATCTCAATGGGGTCACCCGGTTCGACCAGAGCAATTGTGCCGCCTGCTGCTGCTTCAGGTGAGACATGCCCAATGGATAGCCCCGAGGTGCCACCAGAGAAGCGGCCGTCGGTGATCAGTGCGCAGGCCTTCCCAAGCCCTTTTGATTTGAGGTAGCTAGTGGGATAAAGCATTTCCTGCATGCCTGGCCCGCCACGGGGCCCTTCGTAGCGGACAATCACCACATCCCCGGCTTTCACGCGGTCTTCAAGAATGTCAGCGACCGCTGCCTCTTGGCTGTCACAAATATGAGCAGGTCCGGTGAACTGCAGCGACTCCTCGTCCACCCCGGCGGTTTTGACCACGCAGCCCAATTCGGCAAGGTTGCCAAACAACACGGCCAGTCCGCCTTCCTGCGAGTAGGCGTGCGCCATCTCTCTCACACATCCTCCTTTCCGGTCGGTGTCGAGGCTGGGCCAACGGAGGTCTTGGCTGAACGCCTGCTGGGTGGGAATGCCAGCAGGGCCGGCCGCGTAGAGAGTGCGAACACTCTCCGCCTCGGTCTGCATGATGTCCCAGTGGATCAGGGCGTCGCCGAGACTGGCACTATGGACAGTTGGACAGTCCAGATGGAGCAAGTCTCCTCGTGCGAGCTCACCGAGGATGGCCATTACGCCGCCGGCTCGGTGCACGTCTTCCATATGGTAGAGCGGTGTGCTCGGTGCTACTTTGCACAGCTGCGGAATACTGCGAGATAGCGTATCAATCGCGGCCATATCGAAATCCACCCCGGCCTCTTGCGCTGCAGCGAGCAGGTGTAAGATCGTGTTGGTCGATCCCCCCATCGCGACATCAAGACTCATGGCGTTCTCAAATGCGCGTCGGCTGGCAATCTCGCGCGGCAGTGCCGTGGCGTCGTCCTGCTCGTACCAGCGCTGCGCTAATTCCACGATCAGGCGACCCGCGCGCAAAAACAGTTGCTCACGGTCTGCGTGGGTTGCCAGTAGCGATCCGTTGCCAGGCAAACTGAGCCCCAAAGCCTCGGTCAGGCAATTCATCGAGTTGGCGGTGAACATGCCTGAGCAAGAACCGCAGGTCGGACAGGCCGAGCGTTCATAAGCCTCTACCGTGGCATCGTCGGCGCTGGAGTCCGCGGCGATCACCATCGCATCAACCAGATCCAGCTTGTGCTCGGACAGCGCGGTCTTGCCGGCTTCCATTGGGCCACCCGAAACAAACACAACGGGAATATTAAGCCGCATGGCGGCATTCAGCATGCCGGGGGTAATCTTGTCGCAGTTGGAAATACAGACCATGGCATCCGCGCAGTGGGCGTTGACCATGTACTCAACAGAGTCGGCAATGAGGTCCCGGGATGGCAGGCTGTACAACATGCCGTCGTGGCCCATGGCAATACCGTCGTCCACGGCGATGGTATTGAACTCTTTTGCGACGCCGCCGGCGGCTTCAATCTCACGCGCGACCAATTGCCCGAGGTCTTTGAGGTGCACGTGCCCGGGAACGAACTGGGTGAACGAATTCACCACCGCAATGATGGGTTTTTCGAAGTCCTCATCCTGCATGCCGGTTGCACGCCATAAAGCTCGGGCGCCTGCCATATTGCGTCCGGCTGTCGAAGTGCGAGATCGATATTGGGGCATCGAATTCTCCGGGTGGTGATTAAAAGTGGGACGCTAGCTTACCACTGGCGTCTGAGGACTTCAGACTGCTCGCCGCAGCACCGCCGCGTTGCGCTGCCAGTTATAGAGTTGTTGTTTCTCGACCGGCAACTCATCCATGCTCGCGACTTCAAAGCCCTGTTCGAGAAACCAATGCGTGCCTTGTGTGGTGAGCACAAAGACGTGAGAGAGCGCGCGCGCTGCGGCCTCGGCGATCAGTTCCTCAAGAAGTTGTCGCGCGCGGCCTTCGCCACGATAGTCGGGATGAGTCGCGACACAAGCGATCTCTCCTACGCCTTCGTCTGAATAGGGGTAAAGTGCCGCGCAGGCCAATACCCGGCCGTCTCGCTCGAGAATAGAGAAATAACCGATCTCCTCCTCAAGACGCTCGCGAGAGCGCTTGACCAGCGCACCACTGTCTTCGAGTGGTCGAATCAATTCCACGATGCTTGCGATATCGTCGATGTCTGCTGCTCTGGCCAATTCGTACGGGTTTTGCGCGATCAAAGTGCCAGAGCCATCGTGGGTGAAAAGCTCTTCAAGCAGTCCACCCTCGTGCTCGTAGCTGAGTAGATGACTTCGGGCGACACCGGTGGCGCAGGAACGGCAGGCGCTGTCACGTAATCGTTGTTGCTCGGGGTCAACGATGTCCAGTGCCACTGCCGAGTCAATCGTGCACTGTCGAATCAGTTTTCCGTCAGCGGTCTGCAAGCCTGGATGGCGGTCAAGAAAAATCAATTTATCAGCGCCAATCGCCACGGCCACTTTCTCCGCGACCTCGCTGGCGCTCACGCTAAACAGTTCTCCGGCCGGGGAGTAGCCCAGCGGGGAGAGTAGAGCGATCGCATCGTGATCGACTATTGCTCGCACACCTTCAGCATCGACTCGACGCACCGTACCGCTGTGCAGATAGTCGATGCCGTCACGGATGCCAATGGGTCTGGCTGTGATGACATTTCCGCTTAGGACTCTCAGTCGCGCGCCGGTCAGTGGTGTGTTGGGTAGGCCCATTGAAAGCAACCGCTCTAGCTGGACGCGCTGGCGCGCCGCGATGTCGCTGGCAACGGCAAGCGTCTGGTCGTCTGTAATGCGGACCCCGTCATGGAACTGCGCGGTCTGGTCGGTTGGTAGTGCCGCATCAATGG
>JACETJ010000078.1 GCA_013911345.1 Congregibacter sp. | reverse complement strand
TGCTGAAGCATTAACTGTAACGCACACCACCTTTGCGTGGAGAGCAAATGGTGACATGTTTATGCCCGTTTGAGTCCCAAGCTAACCCAATCTGAATGGTGCCCGGGCGCTTGTTCTGTGAAGCGCATTCATGAGATTGTCGGGGCGTCGGGCTGTGATTCGTTGTGGCCTGCTAAGACGCGCGATGGAACGCACAATCGATAACCACTACTAAGGGGAAGCAACATGTTGAAAAAGATCGCTTTGATTTTGACCGCGGCGCTGTTGATGCCGTTTGCCGTCGCTCAAGATCTCGATTACGGCGAGGGGGAATTCGTCGCCAACTTTGATATTGATTCTGCGCACACGACTGACGGAACGAACTACAAAATCTCCGCCACGGGCGAAGCAGGTCCATATGGGCGCGTTTGGTTGTCTTATGAATTCACCGACAAACTTGGAATGGGTGACGCGGGCGAGTTCACCGGATTTGCGTGGACCCAAAATGGCGAGGAGTTTGCGACCGCGACATTGCAGGGTGTTTATCGTCGCAACGGTACGGTTTTCCAGATGTATTCCCTAGACATGGTCTCGAACGGGGTCATCAATATTGTCTCTGGTGAAGCCGATTTTGTCGCCAAAACCATGACCTTCAAGGTATCGCCACTCAAATAATGTGCGATAAAAAAGGGGGCCTAGGCCCCCTTGTAAGACATTGCACAGAAGTCTGAATATCAGCTGTTTTCCCACTTGGCAAACAGGAACACGTAGACGGTCAGCACAAGATTGATCACCACCTGCACCAGCGACAGCGCCATCATCCAGCCAGGCGGGTTGATGGTTTCTCCAATCGGCATGCCTGCCGAAGTCAGAAAACTGGTCGCAATTTCAGAACCATTCCCCGCCATTTCGCTGAGCGTAGTCAGCATCATGAACAAGGCATTTTGCGCACCCATCGTAAAGAAGGTGAGCATCACAACCCCAATCAAGGCAGACACCATCGCGCTACCGCGAACGACGGTTGAAAAGTTTCTGAAAAGGTAGGCAACGATAACCACGGCCAATGGCATTAACACCCCACACAAAAATAGTGTGGCGAAGATTGACCGATTCATGCCGATAAAGCCGAACACGTCGAGTTCAGACATCTTTTTTCCCCCAGGTATTGTTGTTATCTATAGCGCCTAAGCGCTTCTCTACCGTACTCCCCTCACCTTTGACATGCAAGACAGAAGCCGGGCGTCTCATCGGTAGACGCGCTTTGCCCTGTATGCGGGTCAGTCCGTCAGGATCTGATTCACCTCAAGAATGTAGCCATCGGCGTCGTAGAATTTGGACACCAACACGCGAATTTTGCCGACACCGCCATAGCCCGGGTACTCGGTCAGTTTGGGCTTGCTGATCACTTCAACGCCGGGTGCATTTTCAATGGTGGGCCACTTGTCCTCGAGGCCGTCGGTATTGAAAAGCAGAATCGCGTTGCCTGGTGTAAATCCCTCGCGCCGCACGGGCTTGGTGTGAGCGGGGTGATCGGGATAGCCGTATTCGTAGTCAATTAAGCCAATAACCCCCACATAATCGTGCGAGGCTTTCAGGAAGATCAGCCTGAGGCGCTGCTCGCGATCCTCGCTGGAGTGTGGGCGATTAATCTCCTGATCGTAAATCACCTCCATGCCGAGTCCATCACGATAGAGCTTCAGCGAGGCTTCGATATCGCGCACGATCAGCGTAGTGCGGCGCAGTAACAGCGGAAATTCCGCTGCCGCAGCGATCGGATCGCTGGCCTCTTCCTTTTCGTGATGCCCAGCATACGCCTGAGAGGACAGGGCGAGGGGCAGGATGAGCAGTAACAGCAGGCTTGTGAAAGAGGGTTTCATAGCGTGATCTCCACGGGGGCTTTTTGCTTTGATATAAAGTTACATCAATATAACTTTTGAGTCCAAGGGCCGATCCGCAAGCCCTAAGGACCGGCCGGTGGAGCCTGCGATGCGATCAGCGCTGATTCAAAAATGGGCGCGCGTGAGAGGCCAGTACCTCCGGTGAGGCATCAAAAATCCCATATTTGAGGTCGGGTAGCTCAATCAGTGTTGCGCCGTCAATCAAGGCAGCGAAGGCCCGAGAAGGTTCTTTCAGGTTGCCGTGGGGGTTCAGCACCAGCACTGGATGAGCCAGCTTTGGCGCACGCTCCTCAGCGGGGTACTGGAACACTGCGCCATAAATTCTCGCCTTACCCTGCCAAGCACCCGCCGACTCGAGGTAATTGCCAAACGCGCGCTCCAGCGACACTTGCTCGTTGCGCATCTCGACAGCGAATATCCAGTCCTGTGCGACCGCGGCGAACGAGTCAGGCCAGGGTTTCACCGTGCCCAGTCGGTCGAACCTTTCCTGGCGTCCCTCGGTATCGTAGTAGGGGATCCCCATGAGAATGACCCGCCTGACCAGATCCGGACGTTTTACGGCCAGCTCGGTCGCCAGCATGGTGCCTGTATGGTAACCACAGAGGTCAACCGGGCCACGCCCCTCAGGCCCCCAGCCCATGGCGGTCAGGGTGTCAGCCATGATATCGGCGAGCACTGCCATGTCGAGCGAGCCGGGGTAATCATCAGACTGACCAATCCCTGGGTAGTCCGGCGCAATCATGATGCGGTCGCTGCCAAGTGTTTCCATGAATAGCCGGTAGTAGTTGCCAGAGTAGGGGTTGGGTGTGAAGCAAACCAGCGGCGTAGCCTGTGTCACTACAGCGGGCTCGGAAGCGAGGATGTGAACCTGTCCCCAGTCATGGGTCACGTAGCTCCGTTCAAACCGCACTTGAGGCTCGGCAGTCACGTCTGTGTGCCATGAAATGAGACACAGCATTGTCGAGAGAGTCAGAACAAAGAGTTTCATTATTGTTATCGCTCCTTAGTGTCTTTTCGGAAGAGGTTGGATCTGCGGGGCTAGGAAGCCCCGGGGTCGAGCATGATTTTGCAGTGTGAATTGGGTGTTCGGAGACTTTCGAACGCCTCGGAAAAATCCTGAAAGCCCACCGTGCCCGTGCACATATGAGTGACGTCGAGTTTGTCCATGGCGAGAAGTCCCGCGATCATGTCGAAATCGGCTTTATCATACGCAACCACAAAACGAGCGGTGAGCTCCTTCATCATGGCAGCCGCCGGTACCAGCGTGTCGGGGCGCGCGCAAAAGCCGACGACCATAATTTCACCGCCGTGGCACGCGTATTCGACTGCTTCTGCGATCATGCCGGGAACACCAACACATTCGAACACCACATCGGGTGGTCCACCTGAGGCCCTTTCGATCTCTGGCAAGACCTCGGCCGGTCTGCCTGAAGCGAAGGCCACATCTGCACCAAATTGCAGGGCGCTCTCTCGGCGGAGCTGCTCTGGCTCGGTGACTGCAATATGGTAAGCACCCATAAATCGGCACCAGAACGAAACCGCCAGTCCTACTGGGCCAGCCCCCAAAATCAGTACGCGTTTGCCGCGAATATCGGTGCTCATGTTGATCGCGTGCAGGCCTACAGCGAGCGGCTCGATAAGCGCGCCCTCTACCCAGTCGACGCTGTCGGGCAACAGGACCGAGTTGTGGGTATCGAGGGTCATGTACTCGGCAAAACCGCCTGAGCGTTGCAGGCCCAGAATGATGTTGTTCTCGCACTGCATCGGTTTGCCCGTTTTGCAGGGCAGGCATCGCCCACACGAATGCGAGGGTAGCCCGGTGACTTTGCGACCGGGCTTCCAGTCTGTGGGGCAGTTCTGGCCCACCTCGACGATTTCACCGGCAAATTCGTGGCCCATGACGGTGCCGGAAACCAGCAGACCATCGTGCTCTTCGGTAGCGTGCAGGTCAGTGCCACAGATGCCACAGCGTTTGACCGCGATGACCACCTGTCCGGCGCCGGGTGAGGGGTCGTCAACATTCTCAATGGTGAGGGGAGTACCTGGCTCGTGGAATACTGCGGCGCGCATGGTGATGGCCTCTCTTCTGGCGTGGTCTGTGACCGGCATAGCAGCTCACAGTGTAAGTTGAAGTATCGGGCTCGTCTGCCCTGTTATTCAGGCTGGCAGTTTGCTTCGGTAACCCATTCTGGATGTTTCATTCCGCGCGAGCCAGCGCCTGCTGGTTGCTCTCCAAGTCCCGTTTCAGGCTCCCTGCGCCCATCCATAAAAAGAATACGCCTAACAGACTGATGGCGAGCGTGACCGCCATGGCGTAGCGCAGGTTGTTGTCCCCATAAGTGCTCGCAAATGCGTCGCTCAAAATACCCACGGTCAAGGGGCCCAGCCCGAGGCCAATGATGTTCAGCACGAAATACAAAATCGCAGACGCCATAGCGCGCATGCCGGGAGAGACCAGATTGTGACAGGTAGCGATACAGGGTCCGAGATACAGCGCGCCCAGAATTTGCGAGGGGATCATGGCGGCGATAATGAGCGTCGTGTCCTCGCCCAGCAGGGTGAAGTAGGCCGGGATCATGGCGGTTACCCCCCCGAGCATGGGTATCCACACATACCACCGGATATCTCTAACGCTGAGGCGGTCAGCCAGAAAGCCACCGAGGAAGGTGCCGGCAGCGCCTGACAAGCCCGAGATCAAGCCGAGAATGGCGCCCACCTCCGCCAGAGACAGACCGTGGTTCCGCATCAGGAAAGAGGGCATGAAATTGCCGTTGCCGTAAGACACAAACGCAGTGAATGCGCAGCCTATCGAGATCCACCAGAAGGTCGGTCTGCCGCGCAGGCAGTTCATGGTCTCGCTGAGGCTGGATTTGGGGGGCGTGCCACCCACATCGAACTGGCCCCGCTTGGGTTCCTTGACGACCCACAACACCGCGAGCGCGTAGAGAATGCCGGGGATGCCGATCACAAAAAAAGCATTGCGCCAGCCAAAATTCTGGGCGATCCAGCCGCCCGCGGCAAAGCCGAACAGGACACCGATGTAGATGCCCATGCTGTAAAACGACAAAGCCGTACCACGGCTGCTCGGTGGAAAGTAATCGCTGATCATGGAGTGAGAAGGCGGGGAGCCGCCGGCTTCGCCCACGCCCACGCCCAATCTCGCCGCCAACAACTGGCCGAAGTTCTGTACCAGACCGGAGATGGCGGTCATGAATGACCAAAACGCCAGCGAGGCAACGACGATATTGCGTCGATTACTTCTATCGGCCAGCCAGGCGATGGGAATACCCGCGGTGACGTAGACCAGCGCGAAGCTAAAGCCGGTCAGTAATCCCAGTTGCGCATCACTGAGCCCCAAGTCAGCTTTGATCGGTTCTTGCAGGATGACCAGAATTTGACGATCAATGAAATTAAAGGTGTAAACCAGCGTCAGCATCACGAGCACCGTCCAGCGGTAACGGATGCTCGGTGCTGAGGTCTGATCGGGGGTCATGCTTTGTCCGGGGGTAACGCACTGGAGAGGGGCATCATGCCAGCTTATGCCGTTTGTCGCACCGGAGTGTTAGCATTGGCCTATGCCTGAGAACTCAGATCGCCTGACGCATCTTGACGATGCGGGACGGGCGCACATTGTTGATGTAACCGAAAAGGCGGTGACCGCGCGCGAGGCCACCGCCACCTCCTGTGTGCGCATGCAGGCGAGGACGCTAGATGCCATTGTGGGAGGCGACACCCCCAAAGGTGATGTGTTGGCGGTGGCGCGTATTGCCGGCATTCAGGCGGCCAAAAAGTGCTCGGAGTTGATTCCGCTGTGTCACCCGTTGCCCTTATCCTCGGTCAGGATCGATTTGGTCCCCGATGAGGATCTACCCGGCGTGCGGATTGAGGCGACCTGCAAGGTGACGGGGCAAACGGGTGTGGAGATGGAGGCGCTGACAGCAGCTTCTATCGCGGCATTGACGTTGTATGACATGTGCAAGGCGATGGATCGCGGCATGATCATTGAAAACACGCAGTTGACCCACAAGTCAGGCGGCGTGAGTGGCGAGTGGCAACGTGAGCATCACGATTAAATTGTTCTCAGCACTGCGTGAGGCGTTGGGTGAAAGCGAGTTTGAGCTCGCGCTCTCGGACGTTCCAGAGGCCTCTGCTCAGGTCGATGTGGCGGCGATTAAAAAACTGCTGTCGCAGCGTGGTGCGGACTGGAAAGAGGCCCTGAACCAACCCAATCTGGTACACGCGCTCAACCACAAGGTGGTGTTCACTGACGCGTTGGTATCAGAGGGGGATGAGCTCGCCTTCTTTCCGCCGATGACCGGGGGTTAGCGTGTCGGTGTCATTGCAAAGTGAGGCGATTGACGTCGCTGCCGAATACGCCCAGCTCGTTGGCGACAGCCCAGGCGCCGCGGTCGCCACCTTCACGGGATACGTGCGCGATCACTCCGACCAGCATGCGGTGACAGAGCTGGAGCTGGAGCACTACCCGGAAATGGCACGCAAAGTACTTGAG
>JACETJ010000077.1 GCA_013911345.1 Congregibacter sp. | reverse complement strand
CTTCGCGTACTGCTCTGGATCAAGGTCATGTCTGGCTTCCAACACATCGACCACACCGCCCGGTTCCAGTGCATCGATGGCCGTAAAGCCATTCGCGTAAGCGCCAAACGCAAAGCGCGATGCTTTCAAGATGGGAATCGCTTGGGAGACGGCCTCCGGCTTGGAGCAATTAATCACCACCGCCAGCGGCTCGAAGGCGTCGATCGCCTCTAGCGCATCGGAAAGTGGCTCTCCGGAGCGCAAAAGCTGGCCGTCGTCGTCAGCAACGGTGAGCCCAAGCATAATCCGGACACCCGCTTGATCGGCTGCGGTCAGCACCGCGGTCGCCTCGGCAATGGAGGGGATGGTCTCGGCAAGAAAGCCGTCCACGGCCTCAGCCTGTAGCTCAATCAGCTCCTGATACTCCTCAATGGCCTGCTCGAGGGGGAGCTGGGTATCGGGGCGGTAGCTGGCGACCAACGGGGGCAGTGAGGTGACTAAGGCGGTGTCTGACCGACCGCTCGCCTCTGCGCCCTGTCGCGCGAGATCTCGCGCATCATTTAACAAGCTGCCGATGGGCGGCAGGCCCGTGCCCCGCGCCAGCCGAGTGTGCGTAATCGCGTAGGTATTCAGGCAGGCGACGCCCGCACCCGCTTCGCAGAAATCCCGGTGCACCTCGGCGACGAGTTGGGGTTGCTCCAGCATGACCTGCAGCGACCAGTGATGATGCGCAGCGGAAGGGCTGCGTCGAATCAGCTCTTGCCCCATGCCGCCGTCCAGCAATAAAACACCGTGAGTCATGTGTCATCCTCGTCTTGATCTGGTCGTTTCTCGTGTCAGGGCGCGAGTATAGGTCTCGGCCCCCGTGAGGTATACGGCACCTTCGCAGAGCAGGTCAGTCGTAGAACCGTTTTTTCCGGACGCTAAGGTATGAGTGTCTCCCCGCGCGATGAGGAGTTTTCCCGACAGGCAACCCACTGTTGCTGCCTTTTGGTCAGTTTCTCAGGTCGTGTTGCTGCTGCTTCTGATCGAAAACAATAGCGCGTAAAACACCGGTACGGCGAGGAGTGCCAGCACCGACCCAAAGGCCAGCCCGCCCATGATCGACACCGCCATCTCGCGAAAGAAGTCATCTCTTAAGAGCGGCGCCATGCCGACAATGGTGGTGCCTGCCGCCAACAGCACCGGACGCAGGCGGCTCACACAGGCTGACACCAAGGCGTGTTGGCTAAGGCCATCGTGAGCAGAGCGCAGATTGATCTCTTCCACCATGATCACGCAGTTCTTGATCAAGATACCGACCAGACTCAGCAGACCTAGCATCGCTGGGAAGGTAAACGAGAGATTAGTGACAAAGAGTCCGACAAAAACACCCACGATGATGAGTGGCACGGTCATCCAAATCACAAGCATTTGCCGGAAGCTGCCAAACAATATCAGCGTCGCAATGACCATCGCCAGTAGTGCGATGGGGAACCGACTGATCACGGATTCGTTAGCTTCCCTCATTGCTTCGTACTCGCCGCCCCAACTCATCTCGTAGCCCGAAGGAAGCTCAATCGCCTCAATGTCTGACCTAATGGCGTTAAAGGCACTGTTAGCGGTCTCACCCGGGGGTGCATTGCCCTGAACGGTGATCCGGCGAACCCGATTGTGGCGCATGATGAAACTGTCTTCGGCATGCAGTGCTGCGCTCGACACGATCTGTCGCGCGGAGACGAAGGACTGAGTACTCTCGCTCCATAAGTCGCGTTCGAGCAGTGTCTCTGCTGTCTCTGCTAGCGGCATGATCCTTGCGACGATAGGGACCGGTTTGTCGGCATCTCGCAGCACGCCCACGGTAGTGCCTATCGTGCTTGATGCCACCGCCCGGGCAACGTCTGGTAACTGAACTCCAGCGCGGCGTGCACGAGATTCATCCGGGACAACCCTGAGAGACAGTCTCTGCTCGCGCCAATCGATCTTGCGATCAACGAGACCATGATTGACGTATAGCTGCATCGCTCGGTCAGCGAGGATCCGCAGCACGGCGCGGTCGGGGCCATAGAAGCGAGCCTCTATTTTGCTGGCAGTACCTTCGGTAAATTCCAGGCGTCTGACCATATGGTGAGTTTCAGGGAATTCCGTCTCGATAAGCTGGCTGGTCGCCTCCATGAGGTTCTGCACCGCGCTCGTATTATCGACATTCACCACCAGTTGCGCGTAGGCCGGATCAGGTCGCTCAGGCAGTAAAATCATGGTGAAGCGGATTGGCCCTCGGCCAGCCCAGCTGGAAATTTCAGTGACCCCCTCTAGAGAGCGTAAGCGTTCCCGCACTTTCTCAGCGAGCTGGTCGCTTGTGCGGATATCCGTACCCTGAGTTTGGTAGAGATCAACAAAAAATAGCGGTGTGCTGGTCGTGGGGAAAAAGCCCTGCCGGAGTTGGGTGAAGCCAACCATGCTCAATAGCATGACGCCAATCAGTGAAATGGTTGTCCAGCCGCGCCGTGAAATGCCCTGATTCAAGATCTTTCGATAAGCGACAAAAACTGGGCCGGCGTAGACTTGCGCCTCGTCTTGCGCCTTAGCCTCAGGTTTTAGCAGGCCGACGCCAATCGCGGGTGCCAGTGTGATCGCAAGCACCCAGCTCAACAGTAGGGATATACCGCAGACCTTAAAAAGAGAGCCGAGGTATTCGCCCGTTGAATCTGCTGATAGACCAATGGGTGCAAAGGCTGCAACACCAATGACGGTAGCGGCAAGTAGTGGGAAGCGAGTGCTGGCCACCGCCGACACGGCAGATTCTCTTGGGGTTTCCCCCTGTTTGATGCGGGTGATCATGCCCTCTGTGACCACAATGGCGTTATCCACCAGCATACCCATTGCAATCATCATGGCACCCAGTGAAATACGCTGCAGTTCGATCCCAAGGGCAGCCATGATGCCGATAGTGCCGCTCACAGTCAGCATCAGCACCGCGCCAACCATGGCACCGGCTCGCCAACCCATGAAGAGGCATAGCGCCAGAATGACGGTGGTGACCGATGCGATGAGATTGACGAGAAATTGGCTGATTGTCTGGTCGACAAGCTGATGCTGCTCGAACAGCGGGATCATTTCTATTCCGACGGGCAGTAGTTGCTGTAGCTCTGACAGACGCTCTTCGACCACCTTACCCACTCGAACCACATTCTGGGTTTCGTCGATAGCGATGCCCAGCGCAAAAATGCGCTGCCCTTCATGCCTGACGATTAGGGAAGGGATGCGAGTTTCCGTTCGGGAGATAGTGGCGATATCACCAAGCCGAATCATCGAGGTCTCGCCGGGGAGGGCAATTAGGAGATTCTCCAGTACTGCCTCGCTCCGCCGCAGCGGGACATCAATCCGCAGCCGATGGGGGCCCGACTCCATCATGGAAGCGGGGAAAAGGCCCGAGGCGCTGTTGATTGCCTCGACAATGCGAGAGAACGGTACGCCCAGCTGGCGCAATTGGGCGTAATCGAAGTCGACGTAAACCTGCTCCTCGGGAACGCCCTCGACGCGTACCTTGGCAACGTGTTCCACGCGCTTGATTTCCGTCTCGAGTAGCCGCGCTGCATCGCGTAGGGTGGCGATGTCGTATCCCTCTGGAATGACCCAGCCGTAAAGCAGTCCGTAGACGTCAGTGAAATCGTCCTCGACCCAAGGAGGGTGCGCGTTGGCCGGTAAACGCATCGCGCCCTCGGCTACGCGCCTGCGCAATTCATCCCATATTTGCTCAGTGTCGTCGGCAGACACCGAGTGATCGAGTTCTATTTGGACTTCGGAGCGTCCGGGCAGCGACCGCGAGACGATCTCCTCAATCCATGGGAGTTCCTGAATCGACCGTTCCAGTACCTCGGTAACTTCCTGTTCGACGTCCAGCGCCGAAGCCCCGGGGTACTCCGTGAAAACGTAGGCTATCTTGATCGGATAGGGTGGGTCCTCGAGCTGCGCGATACGTTGCCCACCGACCAGCCCAGCGAACAAGCAACTCAGCACCACCACCCAGACAAACAGGGGATTCGCCAGTGCAAAGTCGGTCAGTGAGGGTCTCGACAAGGGTCAGTCTTCCGCGAGTGGCCGGACTTTCATGCCGGCGTAGAGCCAGGCGCCACCGGCAGCCACCACTTGCTCGCCGATCCTAAGCCCAGCGATGACAGGCACTTGGTCTCGAACTGGGATGCCCAGTTTGACGGCTCGCTGGGCGACCTTGGTGCTGACCGGGTCGACCACCCAAACAAAGAAGTTGCCCGTGGCATCGCTCTGCAGGGCACTCATTGGTATTTGGACGACCGCTTGATCGTTAGTGGCTAGCGATAAAAGGACCGTTGCGGTCATACCTGGTAGCACGGCCCACTGAGGAGTCTCTATCAGGGCAAACCGTACGTCGTAGGTTTGAGTATCGCGACTGGCTTCGCCTTCATAATCGAGCCACCGCGCAGCAAAGAGTCGCTCAGGGTCAGTGCTGAAGCGCACCTGGGCCTTTTCCAGCGCTGCTGGGTTCAGGTTGGCCATCAACTGCTCAGGCACTCCGGCCACTACTTCTATACGCTCGGTAGGTGCAAGACGAATGACCGGTGTCAGCCGTGCGACAGGCGAAAAGTTCTCTACGAGTCTCTTGGTCACCCGGCCGTCAAACGGGGCACGAAGAACGGTGTCAAAAAGGTCCTTTTGCGCGGCCTTTACGGCGAGCCCGGTAAGTTTGGCGCGAGCCATGGCTTCGTCCAGTTCCGCCTGAGAAACGGTGCCAGACGCTCTGAGTGACTCGATCCGGGACAAGGTTTTTTCAGCCAATTCATGATCAGCTCGCGTACTCTCAAGTGCCAGATCAAATCGCTCGGGGTCCAGCCGCGCAAGAATCTGCCCGTCAGTGACGACTTCACCTTCGCGCACCGGTAGCGTTTGCAATTTCCCGTCGATTTCAAAACCAAGATCCACGGTGTGTGCCGCGGCTACTTTGCCCACGAACTGAAGAGGTGCCGGGCGGTTGCCAATGCCTACGGTAAACAATCGTGCGGGCCTTGCTAACGATTCTTCCTGCGTGCTGACATCAGCCTCGCAGCCAGCCATCATCAAACATAAACCCAGAGCCACCCGCATCAGCATGGTGCCAGCTCCTCTGTCAGCGCCTTGAGGTGTCGGCGGATCTCGTTGCGCTCGGCGGTACTGAGTGACAATAGACCCAGCAGCTCCAGAAACTGGAGCCCCTGTGAGGCCAGAAAAATGGTCCGTGCCGACGTCGCCGTGGTTTTAGAGAGGCCTAATTGGGCGAACACGGCCTCGACGTGTTGCTGGGCTGGCGCGATGAGCTCCGGGTTCTCGGCCGAGGCCGCGATCAGGCCCTGTGCCATGATCCGCTCGTCCTTCGGGAGATCGAAATCGGCATCGATCAAACTATTGAGTAGCGTCGCGTCACTGACACCCTTTGCCGAGCCTGAGTCCTCAACTAACCCCGCGCGATTCTCCAGCAGATGGTCCAGCAGTCCCTGCAGCAGTGCATCCTTGGAGGGGTAGTGGTACAGCAACCCACCCTTCGATAGGTCGGCCTCGGCCGCCACTTTCTCCAGCGTGAGATGCCCAGCACCGTCGCGCTCAATCACTTTAGCCGCAGCAACGCGAATGCGCGCGCGGGTCTGTTCCGATTTCATGCCACACCATTTATAAACCGTCCAGACGGTATAGTAATATACTCCCTGTGCGATGTCACAGGTCCTCAAAACGCCGGGAGTTTGCTGGTGGGGGGGTCTGTGCGTACCCTGCAGTCATGGTGACCACACCTTTCCTCACATGACTGCTTTCTTCCCCAGATGACGGCTGATCTGCTGCTGACGATCGTGAGCTGTATCGGCTTCATGGGGCTCGTGGCATTCGTGTCCTGGCGGCAGACCCGTGGCCGGGTTGATACGGGTACCGGTTACTTCCTCGCCGGGCGGGGTTTGGGCGCCACCTTTATTGCCGGCTCCTTGTTACTCACTAACCTCTCCGCGGAGCAGCTCATTGGTCTCAATGGCTCGGCCTATGGCTACAACTTGAGCAGCATGGGCTGGGAGGTGACCGCCGCGGTTGCCACCGTGCTGATGGCGTTTTTCTTTTTGCCCAAGTACCTCGCCGGAGCCTTCACGACCTTGCCGGAGTTTCTCAGCGCGCGCTTTGACGAGGGCGTTCGTCGCATGACCGTGGTGCTCTTTATGCTGGGCTATGGGTTGGTGACGATTCCGAGCGTGTTGTACTCCGGCTCGATCGCGGTGCTCAAACTCTTTGACGTGCCCGAGCTGCTGCAACTGGATTACGGCACGTCGCTGGTGCTGACGATTATGGTCATCGGTGCATTGGGCGCGTCCTATGCCATTCTCGGTGGCTTGAGGGCGGTGGCGGTCTCCGACACCCTTAACGGCGTCGGCTTACTGATCGTGGGCGTGGCCGTGCCCTGGCTGGGGCTGCAGGCTCTGGGTGAGGGGAGTGTGGGTGCTGGCCTTAACATTGTGTTGACCACCGAGACCCAGA
>JACETJ010000076.1 GCA_013911345.1 Congregibacter sp. | reverse complement strand
GGAATATCCGCGACCTGGATTACCTTGGCCGGTACATGGCGTGGCGTCGTATTAGTCCGAATTTCGCCGCGAATACGGGCGATCAGCTGTTCATCGAGCGCCACGCCGTCGCGCAGGACCACAAACAACAACACCCTCACATCATCCTGCCAGTTCTGCCCCACTACCACGCTATCGAGCACCTCGGAAACACGCTCGACCTGCCGGTAGATTTCCGCAGTGCCAATGCGGACACCGCCGGGATTCAACACTGCGTCGGAGCGCCCGTGAATAACAAAACCACCCTCAGGCGTCTTCTCACCATAGTCACCATGGGCCCACACGCCCGGCCAGCGATCGAAATATGCGGCATGAAATTTGCTGCCATCGGCATCCTGCCAAAAGCCCACCGGGCAGGACGGAAACGACTGGGTACAGACCAGCTCACCCTTCTCACCCTCAACCGGGTCACCCGATTCATCCCAGATGGCGGTGGCCATACCCAAGCCCGCTGCCTGAAGCTCGCCCGCATAGACGGGGAGCGTGGGCACGCCACCCGCGAAGCAGGAAACGATATCGGTGCCACCCGAGATACTGGCCAGGTGTAAATCGGGCTTGAAGGCCCGATATACCCACTCAAAACCCTCATGGGGCAGCGGCGATCCCGTCGATAGCACCGTTTTCAAAGTGCTCAATTTGTGGCTATTTGCGGGGAAGACGCCTGACTTTTCAAGCGCTCCGAGATATTTCGCGCCAACACCGAACACCGTGATGCCTTCCTCGTCGATCGCGTCGATCAAGCGGCGGCCATCGCGAGCGAAAGGCGATCCGTCGTAAAGAATCAGCGTGGCACCGCGGGCCAGGCCACTCACCAGCCAGTTCCACATCATCCAGCCGCAGGTCGTGAAATAAAAAAAGCGATCATCGCGGCTGACGTCTGTGTGCAAGACATGCTCCTTGGCATGCTGGATCAGAGTGCCGCCTATGCCGTGCACGATGCACTTGGGCACGCCGGTGGTTCCAGACGAATAAAGGATAAAGAGCGGGTCATTGAATGATCGAGACTCAAAGCACGGAGCCGGCGCTTCGCCGCTCAGGCAAGACTGCCATGAGACGGCTGCGTCGATCCCGCCAAGCTCCGGCTGCGCTGACAGCTTCGGCACTACCACAACGTGCTCTATCTCGGGGATCGCGCTGGCGATGTCACCGGCTCGGGCCAGCGAATCGCATGACTTACCGTTATAGACATAGCCATCGGCCGTGAACAACAACCTGGGTGCGATTTGACCAAAGCGATCTAGGGCACCCTGCTTGCCGAAGTCCGGAGAGCAGGAGGACCACACCGCACCCAGACTGGCCGTTGCAAGCATGGCCACCACTGCCTCAATACAATTAGGCATGAAGCCTGCAATCCGATCGCCAGGCTGAATGCTCTGATCTCGCATCCAACCAGCAAGCCGCGCCACCTGTTCACTTAACTGCCCATAAGTCAGGGCGTGTCGCGCGTCGCTCTCATCGATTTCTACCAGCGCCTCGCGATCGTCGTCGAAGCGCAGCAGATTCTCAGCGAAATTCAGTGAGGCGTTTGGGAACCACTGGCACCCGGGTAATGCCATGAAGTCATCGCAGACTATGTCGCCGGGGTCGCCCTGAATCTCAGTGAACTCCCAGACCGCTCGCCAGAATGCCGCGGGCTCTTCCAGTGACCACTGATGCAGAGCGAAATAATCACCGGCAGCATCAAATCCCGTTGCTGCTTTAACTGACTGCATGAAAGTAGTCAGCTGAGCGGATGCGACCCGCTCGGGAGAGGGAGCCCACAGTGCCTGTGTGGCTTTGGATGTCACAGTGATGAGGTCTCCCATGCTCCGACTAGCTGAGCAGGATAACGAGTGTGGATCGAGTATGCCTATGGCGCTGTGAAAACAGAATGCCTTTAGGGAGCGATAGATCAAAGACAGCGTTCGCCCCAGCGGACTTGCGCTGACCGATCACGACAACGACGCGCAAACAGGGGTGGCGATGCGCCCACGCTGAGGCATACTACGAGCCTCTAATAAAGAGGAATGGGCGTCATGAAAAGCAGAGCCGCAGTAGCATTTGAAGCCGGAAAGCCGTTGGAAATAGCCGAGGTAGACGTCGGCGGGCCCGCCACCGGAGAGGTAATGGTAGAGATCAAGGCTACGGGTGTCTGCCACACCGATGCTTTTACCTTGTCGGGTGATGATCCAGAAGGCGCCTTCCCGGCAATTCTCGGTCACGAGGGTGCGGGTGTTGTCGTTGAAGTAGGTGATGGCGTCAAAGACCTCAAGGTCGGCGATCACGTCATCCCTCTCTATACACCGGAGTGCAGGACCTGTGACTTCTGCCTGCATCCCAAGACCAATTTGTGTCAGGCCATTCGCGAAACCCAAGGTCAGGGCCTGATGCCCGACCGCACCAGTCGCTTCTCGCTCGATGGCGAGCCCATTCTGCACTACATGGGGTGTTCGACATTCTCAAACTACACGGTGCTCCCCGAGATCGCCCTAGCGAAAGTCCGGGAAGACGCACCGTTCGACAAGATCTGCTACATCGGGTGCGGCGTCACCACAGGCATCGGCGCCGTCGCCTTCACAATGAAAGTTGAGCCCGGCGCCACCGTTGCGGTATTCGGTTTGGGTGGCATTGGCCTCAATGTCATCCAGGGCGCCAAGCTGGTTGGTGCCCGCCGCATTATTGGTGTCGATCTCAATGACGACAAAAAAGAGATGGCAACTCTGTTTGGCATGACGGACTTTGTGAACCCCAGCGAAGTCGACGACGTCGTCGATCACCTGATCCAGATGACGGGTGGCGGTGTCGACTATAGCTTCGAATGCATTGGTAACGTCAATGTGATGCGCCAGGCACTCGAGTGTTGCCATAAAGGATGGGGACAAAGCTGCATCATTGGAGTTGCAGGCGCGGGACAAGAGATTTCTACTCGCCCCTTCCAACTGGTAACCGGCCGCTCTTGGCGCGGCACAGCTTTCGGCGGAGCGAGAGGCCGTACCGACGTACCAAAGATCGTGGACTGGTATATGGAAGGCAAAATCCATATCGACGAGATGATCACGCACACGATGCCGCTCAGCGAGATCAATACCGCTTTTGATCTCATGCATGAAGGAAAAAGCATTCGCTCTGTGGTGACTTACTAATGTCCTCAGAATGCTTGAGCACGGTTCGCTGCTTCGGCGGCGAGCAGCATCGCTTTCAGCACACCTCACAGGTGCTGAATTGCGACATGATTTACGCGGTCTACTTGCCTCCGCAGGCCACAAAAGGGCCAGTCCCGGTGGTGTACTACCTGTCCGGATTGACCTGTACCGACGAAAATTTCGTGACCAAAGCCGGGGCGCAGCAATACGCAGCAGAACTGGGGGTCGCCGTCGTCGCACCGGATACCAGCCCGCGCGGCGAAGGGGTCGCAGATGATCCAGATGGCAGTTATGACATGGGGCTGGGCGCTGGTTTTTACCTCAATGCCACCGAGGCACCTTGGTCGGCGCACTACAAGATGTACGACTATGTGGTAGCAGAGTTGCCGCAGGTGGTGGCACAGGCCTGCCCGCAAGTCGACACTTCGCGTGCTGCCATTACCGGACACTCGATGGGTGGACACGGCGCTCTGACCATCGGCCTCAAGAACCCTGACCGCTACACATCATTCTCCGCTTTCTCTCCCATCGTCGCCCCCACACAGTGCCCATGGGGCAAGAAAGCCTTCTCCCAGTATCTTGGCGCAGACGAGTCAACCTGGGCGGACTACGACACTTGTTTATTGCTGAGTCAGGCGACCGAACGGCGGCCCATCCTGATTGACCAAGGGACAGCGGATAACTTTCTCGATGAGCAACTCAAGACGCACTTGATTGAAGAGGCCAGCAGCAGCGCCAATTACCCGATTGAGGTGCGAATGCAGGAAGGCTACGACCACAGCTACTACTTTATTGCGTCTTTTATCGAGTCGCATCTAGCATTCCACGCCCGACATCTCGGAGCAAACTGAAGCCCGCGTTATTCTCATTCGGGGCGCAGAACGAGCACACTAAAAGCCATTAAAAAGGCGCCATGACGGCGCCTTTTTATCTTGCCCAGGTCATTACTGCGCATCTCCAATCAGCGAACCCAAGCATGGGCTGCCGGCTGGCCTAGCATTAATGATGACTGTGGCTAGTCTCCTCTGACTGACGTCCATCAATGATCTTCTTCATGTAGGTCCACGAAGTCTCATTCCGTCTTGGATCATCAAGCGGGGGCGGTGCCACATACTCCGGATAATTGGCGGCAATCTCAGACTTCAGCAAATCAGAGAGCTGATCATAATTGAGCAACTTGCGCCCCATAGCGTTGAAATACAGCATGCCGGCGCGCCCGTTCATCTCCATCCACGGTAACCACTGAGCAAGACGTACCCAAGAGATTACGGGATAAGCCACCGGCTGTGATGCGTCCAACAGCTCAGCGACATCACCATTAAAATCAAAAATTTCCGTCGCGTGATAACTGCCACCGACATACTTTTGGTACTCGCCGCCCATCGCATTCTTATAGAACAGCGGTATCTCGTAATTGATCAGATACTGGCCATTGATATCTCGATAGGTGAAAGCCTTCTCCGAACCATCGGCATTCACCCCGAAGCTGGGGCGACCGTTGACCGGATCATTAGCAACGTGAATCACCTCGTTGGCTTCCCCGGTCCAGGGGTTGTCAAAGGTGCGCAACACCTCTCCGGTCTGTGGGTCGAGATAAAGCATGATTTCTCTGGATACCAAACGGTAACCAGTGCCCTTGTCGGGGTCTTCCACCTGACCACACTGGCGCACGTTCATACCCAGCAAGCCGAAAATCCTCCGGTCAGGTTCACCGGGCACACGAGAATAGCCGTATCCGGACCATTCGAAGACCTGAGGTGAGCTATCCTCTGTCGAGCACTGGATCTTTCGATTGATGGCGACAAACCCCTCAGCGGAATTGGGGTCAATGGTCTCCGCGTGGGCAGGGACGGCCAATAATCCAGACAGCAGGCAAGTGGCCGAGAGGGCCGTGAATGACGACAGTCGCATGAGCGGTTCTCCTTGTTCTCGCAACTTTCCAAGGAGCATAGCCCGTTTGAGAAAAGATATAAACGTATGACAATATGCTATTTCATGTCCCACATCCCCGAGGTGCTCACTGGATGACCCCGACACTGACGCGAAGACGTCTTCTGAAAGGCTCGCTGACAGGGCTCGTCGCGGGCATCAGTAGCGGATGTGCTGACCCACTCTCAGGCCGGAGGGTTGTGGTAGTGGGTGCCGGCCTTTCTGGCTTGAATGCCGCCCTGATTTTGGAGCGCTGGGGTTTCGACGTACAGGTCGTGGAAGCCAGAGAGCGGGTCGGCGGCCGCCTCTGGACACTGGACCACCTGCCGGGCTCGCCCGAGGGCGGTGGCAATGTCATGGGTTCCAATTATGGGCGCACCTTCAAGATGGCCCATGACCTTGAGGTGGCATTGCGCTCGCCCCCCCGCACCCTGCCCAGCGACTACTTTATTGGAGCGCAACGCATTCCGCGTGAGGACTGGGCGAGCGCGGCAGCCAACCCACTGCCCGATGGGTGGCGCGACATCCCGCCCAATCGATTGATGGGTAAGCTGAACGCATCAAACCCACTTCTAAAAACGCGCGCCTGGCATGACCCCACGCTCATGGCGACGGATCAATCCGCCCTGTCAGGTCTGAGCGTATTGGGCTTCCCCGACGCGGCCATCCAATTGATTGGCGCCAACAACAGTTACGGTAACAACCTCGAAGACACGAGTATGATGTCACTCTATCGCGTCATGGGTGAGTTTGGACGGCTGTCTGGACCGGCTCTGGCGGTGAAGGAGGCTACACAAGGCAACATGCGACTGCCCGAGGCAATGGCGAGAGCATTAGTCCGACCGGTTGAAATGGGCGAGCCAGTAACGGCTATCCAGCAGTCATCCTCAGCAACACGGGTATCGCTCGCATCGGGCGGGAACTTGGATGCTGATGCCGTCATTGTGACGCTGCCACTCCCTGCACTGCAGCAAATCGACATGGAGCTTCCCGCGGCCCAAGCCACAGTTTTGGACACCGTCGACTATCACAAGGTGGTTCAACTCCACTGTATTGTCGAGACGCCTTTCTGGGAGAACACCGGCTGGGGTGGCTCTTGGTGGACAGATAGCCTCCTCGGCAGAATCTTTACCCGACCGATACCCGGTACTAACCGCTACAACATGACGGTATGGATCAATGGCGACGACTGTGACGAACTCAATGCCATGGATGAGGCAACCTGCACCGACACCATTACTCGTGCACTCTGGAAACTGATGCCGGAAGCCCGTGAGGTGACGTCGGTAGGCCAGCTAGTGAGGTGGAGCAACGACCCACACGCTGGCGGCGTCTGGGCACTGTGGCGACCGGGGCAAGCAGCGACCGCACATGCCGCCCTCCGCGCACCTGCCGGGAGAGTGTTTTTTGCCGGAG
>JACETJ010000075.1 GCA_013911345.1 Congregibacter sp. | reverse complement strand
ATCCTGCAGGTTGGCCTCGCGTCCTGCAGGATACGCCGATCTCGATTACCACCTTTAGTGATCAGGAAATTATCGATCGCGGCATCAACAGTGCCGATGATCTCATTACTCAAGTTGCGGGGGTCTACGGATATACTCCACCGGGGTCTTCTGGCTCGCCCGGCTTCAACATCCGCGGCATCGGTGACGGCGCCTCAACCAACCTCTCTCTTGATACCGCAGTAGCCAAGTACATTGATGGTGTGTACATCGGCAAAGGTCAAGGCTCGGGGGTCGACATGATCGATCTCGCACGGATCGAGATCTTGAAAGGCCCACAGGGCACGCTGTTTGGTCGTAACTCGACGGGCGGCACCTTGAACTTCATCACCAAGGCACCCGGCACTGAATTCAGTGCGGACCTGCGCGCCTCGGTGGGTGATTACGACTATGGCGCCTTCAGTGGTCGTGTTGACGTGCCGCTTGGCGATAAAATCAGCCTGTCGGCATCGGGTTATAGCCGTGAGCGCGACCCCTTCTGGGACGGCGTCGATGGCAAAGCAGGCGCACAGAATCTTGACCGTGAGGGATTCCGGGTCGCCCTGCAGTTGCGTCCGACAGACCGATGGACCGTTGACTACTCGCATTCGGAAGACGATCTCAACGAATTCGATCCGATGATCGACGTCAACGGGTTTAACCCGACGATCGGACTTGTGCAGCCGGGTACTTATCAGGGCGACTACGCCCGGGTGCCCACAGACAGCGCCTCTCGCGCTGAAGGCGTCGGCGGTGTCGCTTTCTTCGTCGCCAACTTCTTGCCAGCGGGTCTCCAGCAGATTCCTCAGGTGGGTCAATTCCTCGGCTGGGCCAACGACTTTGTGAACTGGTCAGGCCAAGAGCTCGCTGACGGCGGCGTGCCTAACAATGCGTTTAAAGACGGGCCCGCAGTAACCGAAACAGAAACCGAGACCGATACCCTCCGAATAACCTGGGAAATGAGCGACTCGTTAGAGCTACGCTACATCTATGGTCGTCGAACCGTTGATGTGGGCACCTCCAGTGACTTGGATGGTATGGATAACTCGGTTGCAGGTGGTACTCAGGGAGAGTTGCAGCTGCTCACCATTGGCGGCGCATTGCTCGGCGGCGTGGTGCCACCCGCGATCCCTATTCCGGGTCTTGGCCTTCTTCCACTCGATCCGGCTTACAACTTTGAGCTCGCGCTCGATATGGTGGACACAATCAACGCCTTTGGCCGCGCGCCGATCTTCGACACCGTGTCGCACGCGGCCTACAAGCAAACCTCGCACGAGATCCAATTAGTCGGCAATACGAGCAGCATCGACTGGGCAGCGGGTCTGTACTTCTTCGATGATTCGTCGCAGTGGCGAAACATCGCAAGCCCCACCTTCCCTCTGGCAGCCAGTTACAGTCGTTCTGCGGATCATGATACCCGCGCGACATCGATATTTGGTGAGGCCACCTGGAGACCTAACGGCAGCAACTGGGCGTTTACAGCGGGTCTGCGTTACACCGATGAAGAGAAAGGCATTACCTACCTGTGGCGAGATGCACAAGGCGGTGTGGCCGGCTTCATCGGCAATGCTATTCAGGAGACGATTGCGTCGATGATGACCGGCACCGCGGTCGACATTCCGTTCGATCTTGACGGCGGCTACTACTGGGACCTCGCCGATCTCGATAAACTCCCCGAAACCCCCGGCGTCTACGGTCAGAAATTTAGCCAGGAGTTCAGTAACGTATCCGGTCGCCTGGTTGCTCAGTATTTCTTCTCAGACGACATTAATGTCTACGCAAGCTACTCAACGGGCTACCGCGCTGGTGGTTTCAATGACGGTTACTTCAACCGCGCCACCGGCACCCCGGATGACTTCAGTGAAGAAGACATGGAAAGCTGGGAAGTGGGCATTAAGTCCATGCTGCTTGATGGCCGGGTTCGCTTTAACGCTACCTACTTCAGCTACGAATACACCGACATGCAGGTTTCCACCATCGACACCACCGGTGGCAACCTGGCGCAGCAGACCGACAATGCTGCTGACGCGAGTCGCGATGGTATAGAGATCGATGCCGCCTGGGCCATCACCCCGTCGCTCCGATTAAAAGCGACTTACGCATTCATCGATGGTGACTTCGACGAGTTCCCGGACTTCCTCGGGCTCAATGTGCGCGCACAACCTGGCATGCTGCCGGAGAGCTCTGCGACACTGGTCATGGACTGGGATGTGCTGAAAGCCGGCAACGGAACCCTCAACCTGCAGTTGGTTGCTAACTATCAGGATGATGCCGTGTCGATTGCCACCACTCAGGGCGCTTACGCGAGCGCGGCATTCCCCACACCCGTCCCCGTGGCCTTTGACCAAACAATCAACAATTCACGGACGCTGGTGGATGCACGACTCAGCTGGTTGCATGAGATGGATAACGGCCAGGCCCTCAGCGTGGCTTTGTGGGGTCGCAACATTACCGACGAGGAGTACCGAACCTTCAACTTTAACTTCGGACCTGACCTTGGCCTGAACCTCGGTCAGTGGGGCGCCCCAGCCACATACGGTGTGGATGTGCGATATCAGTTCTAATCAGCACCGACTCAATAAAAACCCGCCATCAGGCGGGTTTTTTGTATCTGCCCTCTCAACTCAGCCAAGAATGGCCGGGAGTTCTTTGCTCAACGCCATACGCTCCTTGACCGCCTGCCCAGTTAAGGCGAAGCCCAGTAAGTCACCCTCGCCGGATCGGAACAGCGCCTTGATATCGGGTGCCTCGCCCTCAAAGTGCCAATCACCCTCGACGTCTCTTGCGGGTGGAGAGACCACAACCGGACAGGCAGGTGTCTTGATGGCAACCGGCATCGCGGGATAACTCACGTCTGTTGCCTCACCCGCCAATGTTGCGGCCAATGCGCGCGCCGCCGCCATTAATGGCGCAACATAGACCAGCACATGCCCAGCCACTTCGGCACAATCACCCATGGCGAAAACGTTGGGCGCATTAGTGCGCAATTGCCGATCTGTGACGATGCCGCGATTCACCGCTATGCCCGCATCGCTGGCCAAACCCGTTCGCGGCCGCACGCCAACCGCGCACAAGACCGCGTCGGCCTCAATGGTGTCACCGTTGTTCAACGTCACCGCGTAACCCTCTCCGGCGCGATTCACCTCAGTGGCGAGCGGGCCAAAATGGAACGTTGCGCCCTTCTCTTCAAGTGCAGCCTGCACCGCCCTCCCGGATTGCTCAGGCAACAGAGTCGGCAAGCACCAGCCCATGGGGTCGACGGCCTCGACTGTAAAGCCGCCGTTCAAAAGATCGTTAGTAAACTCACAGCCGATCAGCCCGGCGCCAATAATGGCCACCTTCTTAGCGCCTTTGGCGGCCAGCAAATCCTGAAAGCGTCGGTAGTCGTCGAGGTCATTCACGCCGAGCACTTCGTCGGCCGCATCGCCACCAATGGGTGGCCGGATCAATTCAGCTCCCAATGCCAACACCAACTCGCTGTAAGGCAGCGCCTCGCCGCCCTCGAGGTGCACCGTTTGTGTCTGGGTATCGATACTGGCGACCCGCGTGCGGGTGCGCACGGTCACGTTCAGCTGTTCCGCCAACTCTTCGGCACTTTGTGCCGCCAGCTTGTCGGCGTTGAGGTCCTTCGTATAGCCCGTTGAGATCATCGGTTTGGAGTAGCCCTCACCTCCATCAGATGTCAGCACCGTAATGGCGACAGCCTCATCTTTGCGGCGCAGCTCGCGCACTAGACCGTAGCCCGCCAGTCCTGAACCAATGACAACGACCGAGCGCGCGCTAGCGTCGGTAGAGCCCTCAGAGTCCGCCGCTTCGGCGGGCGTATCACCCTCATCGGAGCCAGGAATCAATTCGAAGTCGTCTTTGCCCACACCACAGTCCGGACAGGTCCAGTCATCGGGGACGTCTTCCCACTTGGTACCGGGCGCGATGCCATCCTCGGGCCAGCCTTCTTTCTCGTCGTAAATCAGTCCGCAGACGATGCATTCCCAACGGGCCATGTGTGGTCTACCTCTCTATCCAAATCGCATTAGTGATGTTCGCGCGCAGAGTGCCAGCGCAGCTCACAACTGTCACGCACGAATGTGGTAACCACAATTGCTCGCTAAGGAGCCATCAGGTGAGCCAGAGCTCGCGGGTCAGACCGCAGCCGCGAGCTGCGTCGCCTGATTAATCGCCGTCTTGGCATCCAGCTCGGCGGCCTCATAAGCACCTCCGACCAGATCTACCGACAAACCCTCGGCCTCCAGCGCGTCGTACAAGCTACGCTCAGGCACCTGCCCGGCACAGATGATCACCGTATCGACCTCGAAAGTCTTGGGCTGACCACCAATCAGAACGTGCAGGCCCGCGTCGTCAACACGCACGTACTCGACGGCGTTGATCATGTTGACCCCGCGACGATTCAGTAGGAGCCGCTTGGTCCAGCCTGTGGTCTTGCCCAGTCCGCGTCCGACCGGTGTGTCTTTACGTTGCATCAGCCACACTTCGCGGTCGGCCTTGTTCACCACGGGCTCTACGCCCGTCACGCCACCACGAGGATGGTTTTCGAAGTCGACACCCCACTCCTTGGCAAACAAATCGATATCCAGCGCCGAGCTAGTACCCTCGTGGGTAATGAGCTCGGTGACGTCAAAGCCAATACCGCCTGCACCCACCACCGCGACTTTCTTGCCGACCGGCTTGATGCCTTTGATCGCGTCGATGTAGCCCACCACCTTCTCGTGGTCGATGCCGGGAATATCTGGGGTACGCGGGTTGATACCCGTCGCCACCACCACATGATCGAAACCGGCAGCGGCGAGTTGCGCGGCATCAACGCGCTCACCGAGTTTCACAGTGACGGCATACTTATCGAGCATGGCGCGGTAGTAACGCAGGGTCTCGTGAAACTCTTCCTTGCCCGGCACCCGCTTCGCCAGGTTGAACTGCCCGCCGATCTCATCGGCCGCATCAAACAGTGTCACGGCATGCCCACGCTCGGCAGCCACCGTCGCGTATGCCAGACCGGCGGGGCCCGCACCTACCACCGCAATACTCTTGGTCTCCGAAGCGGGACCCCACTTGATCATGGTCTCGTGACAGGCGCGCGGGTTCACCAGGCACGACGTAGTCTTCATGGCAAAGGTGTGGTCGAGGCAAGCCTGATTGCAAGCGATGCAGGTATTAATCTCGTGCTCTCGACCCTCTGCCGCTTTTTTCATCAACTCGGCATCAGCCAGCATGGGCCGCGCCATTGACACCAAATCGGCATCGCCATCGACCAGCACCGCCTCGGCAACATCAGGCATATTGATCCGGTTCGACGTAATGACCGGGATGGAGACTTCATTGCGCACGCGTTTGGTCACGCCGGTAAACGCGCGGCGCGGCACCATGGTGGCAATAGTCGGCACCTGCGACTCGTGCCACGTGAAATGGGTTGAGATCATCGACGCGCCGGCTGCCTCAATGGCTTTTGAGAGCTGCGCGATTTCATCCCAGCTCATGCCGCCCTGCAGCATGTCCATCGCCGCAATGCGGAAGATCACGATGCAATCAGGACCCACCGCCTCGCGAACGCGGCGCACGACTTCGACCGGGAAGCGCATCCGATTTTCGTAGCTACCGCCCCATTGATCGGTGCGCTGGTTCGTTTTTTCTACGAGAAAGGTCGACAGCAGATAGCCCGCTGAACCAATAATTTCTACGCCGTCATAACCCGCCTGCCGCGCCAGCTTTGCGCAGTGGGCGTGGTCAGCGATTTGCTTTTCGATCCCGGCTTCGTCGAGTTCATTTGGCGAGTAGGCGCCAATGCGAGAGCGCACCGGCGATGGCGCAACGGCAGCATCGTTATAGGCCAGCGCACCCATGTGCAGAATCTGCAGACAGATCTTGCAGTCGGGTGCCGCCGCATGAACGGCGTCGGTGACGATACGGTGGCCGGCGGCCTCTTCTTCGTTATTGAGTTTGGACGCAGCGGCTAGCGGTTTGCCGTCCTCACCTTTGACAACTAAACCACCCTCTTCATTTGGCGAGATACCGCCGGTAATGATCATGCCAACGCCACCGGCGGCACGTTCGGCGTAAAACGCTGCCATCCGTTCGAAGCCGTCGGGCTGCTCTTCGAGACCAGTGTGCATGGACCCCATGATGCAGCGATTGCGGAGCTGTGTATGCCCTAAGTCTAACGGTGAGAATAAGTGTGGGTACTGGACGTGACCGGGCAACTCGGCTTTGGCATTCATAGTCTGGACTCATTTCTTCAACATCGAATGGGCCGGCAAGATACCGCACCCCGATCAAGGATGACAGGACCTCACCTGCTTCGGCGTTAGATTCATCAAGACAAAAACTGAACCCTATACCTTGCCAGTGTTACGCGGTTAAAGCGCGACTGTCTCAATCACAGCGTGAAAAGACGGCAAGGTCAGCAGAAACAGCTACCTTCCCCGGCAGGTGTTGCTGCTCACGATGCGGGACCGCGACAACCAAACACCAATCGGACCGCCGTCGTGCGACAGACGCCACCCTTGAGGTGACCGGCTGGGGCCTGTGCAAAGTTATGTAT
>JACETJ010000074.1 GCA_013911345.1 Congregibacter sp. | reverse complement strand
GGTAATCAATAATGCCGCCGTCCCAAAAAGGACCGCCAGAGGCGCCGGGTATGCAAGATTCGCATTCCATCAGAAAGGGAATGGCGCCACTCGCTTTGAGCGCCGGGATCAGATTCAGCTCGTTGATGGCGTTGAGTTGAGTGTGAAAGCCGTCGGTAAAGGGCAGTGCGCTGAGCTGGCGATGACAAAACATAACGCGATCGAACAGTAGCCCCAGCGTCTTGCGACTCATGGCGTTGCCGAGAGTCGCACAAGCCATTCCCATACCCAAGCGCCACCCGTTTTCACCCCGCGCAACACCTTTGGCCCGTGCGGTGACGATCGCATTGTGAAGCATCGGGTGTTCCGCAATGTGGCGTGCACCCTCTGGTCCCAAGGCTTCCTCAAGCATCTGTTCTGCGACCTGACTTACTTCACTGGGTGAAGGTCGTGCGCAGCTGTATTGCTGATAAAGGTAGGCCTGTTGCAGTCGCGAAATCGCTGTGGTGGGTTCGGGGAGGCTCAGGCAGGCATGACGCCAAGTACCAATGGAGGATCCGAGTAGCGTCAGCGGCTCGCTTTGCTCTCGTAATAGCTCTGTGCCCAGCACCTTGTCGAGCTCTGAGAGGATGAGCCACTTCGGACCGCCCGAGGCGCCAATCAGGGTGCTGAAAGGGGCTGACTGCCAACCCCGCTCTCCGATGGTTTTGGCGGCCTCACTGCCCATGTACACAGAAAGGGCACTTTGCATGGTTCCCGACCTCTGCCGCTCCACACTGGCGGCGCTGCTGTTGAGATTTTGTCCACTTCAGTCTAACGAATTACGGCCATTCGCTCGTTTTTGGTCAAAATAGGCACGGTGTTTGCATTGTTTAGATTTGGGGCGCGATGCGGCGACACAAATCCGCGGTGTACCTTATGGTCACAGCGGCTGTGGTGGCCAAAAAAGGGGGGCGTTATCAGGATGGATAACGTGACAAGAGGAACACTGGTTTAACAAAGTGGACGGAAAACATTATGGATGATGAACAAAACACCCGTGCGGCACTGCAAACAGTGCTGGCGAGATTTCTTCAAGAGGCGTCGTTACCAGATAGCGTCGCCTTCAATTTCATGAGGTGGCATGCCGGCGTTACCCAGAGCCTGGCGCAACGCGCGAAAACCGCTGACAACCCGCCACTCATAGGTTTCAGTGGCTGCCAGGGTTCTGGTAAAAGCACGCTGGTAGCGCTCATGGCCACGGTCATGCGCGAGGTCTACGGCGTCTCCGCGGTGGTGCTGTCACTGGATGATTTTTACCTCACCAAAGCCGCGAGAGCCGCGTTGGCGGAGTCGCTTCACCCGCTTTTTGCCACCCGCGGAGTGCCGGGCACCCATGACTTGACGCTGTTAAACGAGACGATTGCAGCGCTGCGGCAACCCAGTGGCGCTGTACCCGTGCCCGCATTCGACAAAGCCCTCGATGATCGCACCGAAATGGTGCATTGGCGCCAAGTGAGTGCGCCTGCCCAGCTGATTATGCTCGAGGGGTGGTGCGTCGGCCTGTCGCCTCAAAATGAGCGTGAACTAGAGGTGTCGGTCAACTCGACGGAGGCTGAACAGGACCCGTCATTGGTCTGGCGACGCGAGGTGAATCGGCAGCTCGCTAACGGATACGCGGACTTGTTTGGCGAGCTGGATGCGTTGTTGTTACTGCAAGCTCCCAGCTTTGATGCGGTATTTGAGTGGCGTTGGCAACAGGAGCAGCGCCTGTCCGAGCAATTCCAGAAGGATCACCCTGACAGGCTCAACCCCACCATGAGTCGCTCGGAGGTGGCGGACTTCGTCCTGCACTATCAGCGGCTGACCGAGCATGGGTTGAAGACACTTCCCGATCGGGCTGACTTTGTGTGGGAACTGGCGACTGATCGTTCGGTCGAGCGCATGTGGTTAACGGAGGTCGCGGCATGAGCAGTGCAGTGATTTATACCGACCTCGATGGCACGTTGCTCGACCATCACACCTACGCCATTGATGAGGCGCTGGGAACCATCAAAGCGCTCAAGGATCGTGGCATCCCGATCATTCCCTGCACCAGCAAAACGCGAGCAGAGACCCTCAGCCTGATGCAGACCATTGACATTGACGGCCCCATGATCATCGAGAACGGCGCGGCGATCTGGGTGCCGCAGAATTGGGGTCTTGAGCGCCCCGAGGGGTCAGCCAGTGACGCGCATGCGTGGTGCCATAGCTTTGGCCGCTCTCGCGGCATGATCCGGCGGCAACTCGCGATTCTGAACATCGAGTGGGGCAACCGTTACCAGTCGCTATGCGATCTGTCCGACAAGCAGGTGGCTGCGGTGACGGGCCTGGATCTTGAGGGCGCGGCGCGGGCAAAGCAGCGCGAGCACAGTGAGACCCTCGTTTGGTTGGGCACGCCGGCCGACCGCAAGGCGTTCGCTGCTCAAGTCGAAGCGCTGGATATGCGTTGTGTCGAGGGCGGGCGGTTTGTTCACGTTCTGGCTTCGGGTGGTAAGGCAGAGGCAGTCAGTTGGCTGCATCACAAGATCCGGAGAGAGCGCCCCGACTTGGAGAGGGCTCGCAGTCTGTCTGCGGGAGACGCCGAGAATGATGTCGAGATGCTTGAAGTTACTGACCTAGCGTTATTGGTGCGATCACCCGTTAACGAGCCGCCGACGGTGCGGCGAAGGGGCGGCTTGGTGATCAGTGATATCGCGGGTCCGACAGGCTGGGCCGAAGGCATGGAAGCGCTTATTGCGCGAGTGAAAGAGGAGGAAGACCGTGACCGACTTTTATCAAAACGGCACGATCACTACGCTGCATAACCTGGGCGAACGCTCCACTGCCGATCTGGAAAAGGATTTGCTTCAGTTCAGTGAGCGACGCCCACTCGGTTTAATACTGCCGTCGCTGTATTCGGAGATTGAGACACCCGCGCTGCCCGCTATTATTCAGGAGCTGAAATCGGTTCCCTATCTTTCACAGATTGTGATCGGTCTTGATCGGGCGACTCAGGATGAATATCAGCACGCGCTGAGCTTCTTTGCCGATCTGCCACAGCACCATCGCGTACTGTGGAACGACGGGCCGCGTTTAAAGGCGATTGACGCGCGGCTGCAGGAGGCGGGACTCGCGCCGCAGGAGCTCGGCAAGGGGCGGAACGTCTGGTACTGCATGGGCTATGCATTAGCCACCGGCCGGGCGGAGGCGATCGCGTTGCACGACTGCGACATCCTGACCTACGACCGCAGTTTGCTGGCGCGGCTGATTTATCCGGTCGCGCATCCCCTGTTTGGTTACGAGTTTTGCAAGGGCTACTACCCGCGGGTCTCCGAAAACAAAATCAATGGCAGGGTGTGCAGGCTGTTGGTCACGCCGATGATTAGAGCGCTGAAGCGCATCGTCGGCGAGTCGCCGTACCTCAATTATCTAGACAGCTACCGCTACATCCTCGCGGGCGAGTTTGCGTTTCGAAAGCGTCTGCTCGGTGATCTGAGAATTCCTACCGACTGGGGTTTGGAGATCGGCGTGGTCTCGGAGGTCTACCGCAGTAATAGCAACAAGCAGATCTGCCAGGTCGACATCGCCGACAACTACGACCACAAGCATCAGGATCTGTCGTTGGATGATCAGAACGCCGGGCTGTCGCGCATGTCACTCGATATCGCGCGATCGCTTTATCGGAAGCTGGCGATTCAAGGCACGGTGTTCAATCAGGAAACGTTCCGGACATTAAAAGCCACCTACTATCGGATGGCCCTCGATTTGATCGAAACGTACCGCAACGACGCGATCATGAATGGCCTGAGTTTTGACATTCATAGAGAAGAGGAGGCGATCGAGCTGTTCGCCGAGAATATTCTTGAGGCAGGTGTGCAGTTTTTGGAGCGCTCCTCAGAGGCGCCCTTTATTCCTACGTGGAACCGGGTGTTCAGTGCCATGCCCGATATATTTGACGAATTGATCGCCGCGGTAGAAGCCGATCACGAGGAATTCTCTGCCGCGCGTGCGTTGCCGAAAGTCGCCCGAGGATGATCAACGCGTTATCCCAGCGGCTGCGCGAGCACCTGGCCGCTGTTTACGGCGATGTCTTCTCAGAGGATGCGCTGAACGGCTGGGTTGATGGATTACTCGAGGCCGCGCAGCTGAATGCCGCGCAAGCGCCGCTGCCGGCACACCGCAACCTGTGGGATGAGACCGATGTGGCGGTGATCACCTATGGCGACTCACTACTCAACGGAGAGGAGGCGCCCCTCAAGACCCTGCATGGCTTTTTGACACAACGATTGGGCACACTGGTGAGCTGGGTGCACGTGCTGCCCTTCCACCCCTGGACCTCGGATGACGGCTTTGCGGTGCTCGATTACTCGAGCGTTAACGAAGCGCTCGGCACCTGGTCGGACATCACCCGGTTGGGCGTCGATTATCGGCTGATGGCGGACCTTGTGCTCAACCACTGCTCGAGTCGGTCGGCCTGGTTTGAGAACTTTCGTAAGGGTGAGGCCCCTGGCGACGATTACTTCTTCGCCCCGGATGAGAGCTTCGATACCAGCCACGTGGTCAGGCCCCGGACCTCGCCGCTCCTGAACGTTGTGGCAACCGAGCAGGGCGAGCGGGCCGTGTGGTGCACCTTCAGCCCTGATCAGGTGGATTTCAATTTCGCGAACCCGGCGGTGGTCTTGGAGTTCGTTACCATCATCCGCCAGTTGCTGGATGCGGGTGTGCGGGTGTTCAGGCTCGATGCCGTGGCGTTTCTGTGGAAGGAGAGCGGCACCACCTGCATGAACCTGCCCCAGACGCACGAGCTGATCAGACTGTTCCGCCTGGTCATCGAGTGCGCTCAGCCCGACGCGATCGTCATCACCGAGACCAACGTGCCCAATCGCGAGAACCTGTCCTACTTTGGCAATGCCAATGAGGCACATGGCATTTACAACTTCTCCCTGCCGCCGCTGTTGGTGCACGCGCTGGTCACCGGCACTAGCCGCTATCTGTCGACCTGGATGATGAGCATGCCGCCGGCACAGGACGGCACCATCTATTTCAATTTCATTGCTTCGCATGATGGCATCGGGCTGCGCCCGGTAGAGGGCCTGCTGGAGCAGGCCGAGGTCGATGAGCTTTTGGCCACCATGGAGCAGTTCGGTGGCCGCGTCTCGTGGCGAGAGACCGCCGGCAGTGAAGCCAAGCCCTATGAGATCAACATTGCGCTGCGAGACGCGCTCCAGGGCACCACCCACGGCAAAGACGAATGGGGACTCGAGCGCTTCCTGTGCGCGCACGCCATCATGCTGGGGCTCGAGGGCGTGCCCGCTTTTTATCTCCATTCTCTGCTCGGTACCCGTAATGACCTCGAGCGTCTGGCGCACACCAGCCACAACCGATCCATCAACCGGCATCAGTGGGAGCTGGGCGCGTTGTCGAACGCGCTGGATTGCAGCGCGTCGGACCACCACGCCGTCTTTGAGGCGCTGAAGCACCTCATCGCCCTGCGCAAGGCGCAGCCTGCATTCCACCCCAACGCGACCCAATTTACTCTGCACTTGGGTGATGAGCTGTTCGGCTTCTGGCGACAGTCACTCGATAGGCGCCAGAGCCTGTTCTGCGTGCACAACCTCACCCATGAAGAGCAGGTGCTGCCGCTGAGCCGCCTGAACCTCGTCGTGAATCATCGTTGGCGGGAGCTCATTTCCGGGGCCCCCGTCGAGGAAGGATTACCCGATTGGACCCTGTCTCCCTACCAAACACTCTGGATCACCAACGGCTGACATCCGGAGCTTGAATCGGTCACGGCAACCGTGTCAGCCTCCTTCCATGAACTGGATATTTTTTCGACCTGCGCGCACCGCCCTGAATCAGGCGATGGCCGCCGCTTTGCTATTCATCACGTTAGTGCCGTCTGCCTGGTCGTGGTCCGATCACGCGAGCCTCGTCTGGCCCTTGCTCAGGAGTCAGCCGGAGCTCATTCACCAGGCCGTGGCGGCCGAGCCGCTCGACGCCTTTTTGGCGGCTGAGCAAGCGGGTATCGCCGAGACCCTTGAAGCCGTGGAGTCGTGGTCTGTCGCCACCATCGAGCACTACCCGCCGACCCCGGAGGATCTCCGCTGGGGGACGGATCATCCGCCCTCCGCTGAGCGCTTTTTCGCAGCGATCAGGGTCAACCCAATGCTGCCTTATCGCCTTTATGTGGATCTCTCCCCTGAGCGTGCCCAGCCGGAGCAAGCGCCGCTGGCCTGGTCCGAGCTGAGTTTTTTAGGGGGCGGCACCTCCCAGCTGGCCGCGCGCTATTGGGCAGTCGAGCCCGGAGAACCTGTATCGATCGCGGAGGTGATTGCCAGTGCGAATGACGAGCCCGACTTCGGGATGGACATTGGGCTTTTTGCGGATAACGGTACCGACTTCGGTCAGCGCTATGGTTTTGGCATCCAGCCCTTCGGGAACCCCAATCTTGATTACAGCTCCCAGGCGCCGTTTCACATGGGGTTTTATCACCTCGACTGGCTGACAAGGACGGCGCAGCCCTCGCTGCTGCGGACTTACCCCCTGTGGCGGATCGCACTGTTCGGCGAGCTGGCCGAGCTCGCGTTTAGCACCGGGCATGACTATTGGGGGTGGCGCTTTCTCGGCTGGGGCCT
>JACETJ010000073.1 GCA_013911345.1 Congregibacter sp. | reverse complement strand
ACTCCTTCCACCGACACGATCATTGGTACGCGCCAAAAAAACTCTGGCCGCACTACCAGGTGGTGGTGCCACGCCAATGGCGGCAGCGTTAGATCTTACCCGCGACATGGCGGAACGTGCTGGCAAACAAGGCACCACCATGCAGTACGTAATCCTCACCGATGGGGCGGCCAATGTTGCCCGGGACGGGACCCGAAGCCGGGAAGCGGGCACGGCAGACGCACTGGTTGCGGCAAGGATGCTGGCGCTGAGCCCTTCTAGCGGGCTGGTGATCGATACCGCACAACGACCACAACCTCGCGCAAGAGAACTCGCCGACACACTGCGTGGCACCTACATTGCCCTGCCTCAGGCAGACGCGCAGACGCTCAATCGCGCTATCCGCGCCGCCACTCCATGACCTCGCAGACAGCATGGAGCGCTGCGGCTGACTTCTGGCCGCGGGCAGACACCAGCCGCTTCGTGCGTGTAGGCAATATTGATTTTCATGTACAAGTCAGTGGTAGCGGCGAAGAGGTGCTCCTGTTGCACGGCGCTGGCGCCTCCGCACATTCTTTTTCCGGCCTCGCGGCCCGGCTGAGCGAACGCCACCGGGTGATCGCGGCCGACCTGCCGGGCCAAGGCTTCACGACCCTGTTGCCACTCGAGGCGGTGGGACTCACTCCCTTTGCCCGCTACTTGAGAGATCTGATGGCCGCCTTGGATGCAGAACCTCGTTGGATCATCGGTCATTCTGCAGGCGCAGCGCTGGCGGCCGAATATGCACTGACTGCGGACTCGCCTCCTAAGGGAATTCTATGCATCAACGCAGCGTTTAATCCATTTGGTTCACTCGCGGCGCCGTTGTTCAGCAAAACAGCGAGGTGGTTTGCTCGCAGCGCCTGGCTGCCCAGAGCGCTGGCCTCCCCCGCTCTTCGATGGCGAGCCACCGGCTCCATGTTGGCCGACACCGGTTCGGCGGTAGACCCGCTCATGAGCCGTTGCTACGACACCTTACTCAGCAACCCCGACCATATCGCCGGCACGTTACGGATGATGGCAGGCTGGGATCTTCCACCTTTGCTAGCCAGTCTGTCGTCATTACAGATGCCGGTGTGGTTGGCCGCAGCTGAGGGTGATCGCACGATCCCCCCTGATAGGAGCACCTCGGTCGTCAACGATTTGCCTCACGCACGCTCGGTGCGTATTCCCGATCTTGGGCACCTCGCCCACGAAGAGGATCCCGACATCTTTGACGATCTTTTCCAAGAAATGGTCGCCATAACCACTCTCTGACGCTGCCGGCACAAAGTGAAAAGAAGGCTGTGCACCCCCCACCAGCACTGCTACACTGTCTAATATAACTGACAGTTTAAGTGTCTTTTTTATATGAATATCGCGGAATCTGCGTTTCGTTCATTGGAGACGACTGACCACCGACCCACGGCAATTGTGATTGGCACCGGGTTTGGCGGTCTTGCGGCTGCCATCCGCCTGGGCGCCAAGGGCTACCGGGTCCACATGCTCGAAAAGCTGGACGCGCCGGGTGGGCGTGCCTATGTTTACCATCAGGACGGCTTCACCTTCGACGCCGGACCGACGATTGTCACCGCGCCCTTCTTACTGGAAGAGCTATGGGCCATGTGCGGCAAGCGCTTTGCTGATGACGTTGAACTCAAACCCATGGATCCGTTTTTCCGGCTCCGTTTTGATGACGGCCGCATCTTTGACTACTCAGGTGACAAAGCACGCAACATTGAACAAATCAAAAACTACAATGAAGCCGATGCCGAGGGCTACGAGCGCTACCTGAAAGCCAGCGAGGAGCGTTACAAAGTCGGTTTCGAAGGTTTGGTCGATAAGCCCTTCGATTCATTGCTCGCACTATTTAAGTTCATGCCGCAGCTCATCAGGCTCCGGGCTGATCGGAGCGTCTACAAACTGGTGTCGCGCTACATACGTGATCCACAGCTCCGTATGACGATGAGTTTTCACCCGCTACTGATCGGCGGCAACCCCTTTTCGGTCACCAGCGTCTACACCCTGATCTCATTTTTGGAGCAACGTTTCGGCGTGTGGTCTGCCATGGGCGGCACCGGCAGTATCGTCAAAGGCATGGCCGGGCTGATTGAAGGCCAGGGCGGCAAGATCGAGTGCAATGCTGAAGTGGAAGAGATTCTGGTAGACGACGGAGCCGTGCGTGGCGTACGACTGGCAGATGGCCGAACACTGCATAGCGATCTCGTGGTGTCCAACGCGGACGCGGCCTGGACATACCGGCACCTGATCAAAGCGGAACATCGCAAACGATGGACGGATCGCAAAATCGACCGCTCACATTTCTCAAATGGACTGTTCGTCTGGTACTTCGGCACCGAGGGACAATACCCCGACGTACCCCACCATTCCGTGATTCTGGGGCCACGCTATAAAGGCCTACTGGACGATATCTTCAAGCGCAAAGTGCTGGCCGATGACTTCAGTCTTTACCTGCATAGACCCACAGAGACAGACCCCTCGCTTGCGCCAGAGGGCTGCGACACATTTTATGCGTTGGCGCCGGTGCCGCATCTCGATGCGGATGTGGACTGGCCCACATATGCCGAGACGTTCAAAGAGCGGATCTGCCAGCGACTGGAAGAGACCATGCTACCCGGCCTGCGTGATCGCATCGTCACATCCCGACTACTCACACCGCAGGACTTCCATGACCGGCTGAACTCGGTCAAAGGAGCCGCCTTTGGCTATGAGCCGCGGATTACACAGAGCGCTTGGTTCAGACCGCACAACCGCAGCGAGGACATCAAGGGCTTGCACCTCGTCGGCGCGGGAACTCATCCGGGTGCCGGCATGCCCGCGGTGATCTCTTCCGCCAAGGTCATCGACCAATTAATCCCAGCGGCCGTGACTCATCGTGCGTAGCGATCACCAAATCATGACGCCCCATACCGACATGAGCGAATGTCGACGCTTGCTGTCACATGGCTCTAAGTCCTTCTATATCGCCTCTCATTTTCTGCCGAGAGCGCTCCGCGAATCAGCATCCGGTCTTTACGCGTTCTGTCGTATCGCTGACGATTTGGTTGATCTCGGTGATGACCCTCGCCAAGCGCTGATCACTCTTCATCAGCGACTAGATCTCATCTACGACGGGCGGCCTGACAATCACCCGATTGATCGGGTGCTGAGTCAAATCGTGATCGACCACAAATTACCGCGGGGACTGCTCGACGCCCTTCTCGAGGGATTTGCCTGGGACACCGAAGGTCGGGATTACCACACGCTGGCTGAAGTCTGCGACTACGGCGCTCGCGTAGCGGGCACCGTCGGCCTGATGATGGCAATTCTCATGGGTGTAAAGGACCATGCCACCCTCGCCCGCGCGGCTGACCTCGGCGTTGCAATGCAACTAACGAATATTTGTCGCGACGTAGGAGAGGATGCCCGCGCTGGCCGTCTTTACCTGCCTCGCGAGATGATGCAACAAGCGGGCATCGACCCGGAGGTGTTTCTACAAAATCCTCAGCCCAGCGAGGCGCTGACCACCGTTCTCAAACAGATGCTCGCAGAAGCGCAGCGGCGCTATCAACTTGCCGACGAAGGAATTCGCCAACTGCCACGCAGCTGCCGTCCTGGCATTCTCGCTGCACGCAGACTGTATGCTGAGATTGGTCAAACCGTTGCGCAAAATGGATACGACTCGATCAACCAACGCGCAGTGGTGTCGCGGGTGCGTAAAAGCCAAATTTTGTTTGGACTGATTCGCGGGCCAGCGGCGGCGCCCGACTATATGTTGGCGCCCTGCGCAGCAGAAAATCAGTTTTTACTCGACGCCGTGCCCCATACCGAAGAGTGGCAACACCCTAACCAACCGAGACAGTTCTCAGCGAACCCGGCGTGGATGTTCGAACTATTCATGGTCATGAAGCAGCGTGACGAAATGAGCATGCACTCCCAACCTCAAGAGCGCGACTGACTACATTAGCCCCTTCTACATTAGCCCCTTCGCGGCATTCTAAACGGCAGCAAAAACTGCACCCAAGGCTGACGAAAGCGGCGCAGGTCGAGACTCTCGTGCATGAAATGCCCGCCCTCTACCTGAATCTCGGAGCGGGTATAGAAGGGCGTGTCCTCGAGGGTTTTCACCGCCACTGCTGGACGCGGTATCCGGGCGGGGCGCGATACGCGCCACACCGGTCCGCGCGGGAGCTGCTGAAGATCTGGCGATGGCATACGCGCCAATGCGCCAGATTGATCGACAGAAAGCGACAGCCTTTTCTCACCGCCACCACTCAGCTGCGCGTCATAATGAATCTGGCAGTCGCCCTTCGGGCCATGCCCTCGACACCAATTCCAGGAGGCGAAGCCCGTCTCGATTGGACGCGAGCCGTAGTTGGAATCAACATACGCCGCCCCGCCCCATCGTAACCCCGGTCGCTCCATCGCCACATCAATCTGAGCAATGGGCGCAATAGGCCACCACCAATGCTCGCCGGCTCCGTCCAGCTCAAAGCACTGATCGCTGGCGCCATCAAACGCGAGGGAGACCCGACCCGCCACACGTTGTCCAAAAGGCGTGGCGCGCTCCTGAATGTCGATCTCCAATCCTGTGTCGGAGCTGCGCAGCGCACTCGGCCCAATATCGAGTCGATACGTCGATTGCTGAAATGCATCGACACCCCGCTCTGTCATGCACCACCTCGACTTGCTGGGACCATAAAGAATCACATTGAGGCTGACATGGTTTGATGCTTGAGCTACCCCGCGATGCCGCGCCCGGTAGTAATAAGGCGAGAAGACACTGCCAATGAAAGCGATGATCGTAATGCCAAACTGCCCACAGTCACTGAAACCATCGACATACCACCAGCGATATCCCCCCTCTGGCACTGGGCGCTCAAATCCCAACCCACACTGCGCCAACCCGGCTTCAGCCGGGGTGGCGGACCGCATCGTCAAAACTGAGCTCATAGGGGTTGCGCCAACACACCGAGTGGCGTAGTTTGTCAGGTAAATATAACAAATAATACTGTCATTTTTATTTGACGGTTAGAGGAGGTCTGCACATGCACGACCCGCTACTCGACTGCGAGGGGGATATCCGCGATTTCCTTGCAGAACACACCACCACACAGTGCCCTCCGCTGCTGGCGCAGGCCATGGAATATGCGGTATTCCCCGGGGGCGCAAGGGTTCGACCACAGCTCTGCATGGCGGTAGCGCTAGCTAATAACAGTAGCGACCGTCCACTGGCAGCCGCTGCAGCCTCCGCGGTGGAATTTCTGCATTGCGCATCGCTAGTTCATGATGACCTGCCCTGCTTTGACGACGCCACCGAGCGGCGCGGTAAACCGTCAGTGCATGCAAAGTTTGGAGAGCGCATTGCGGTTCTGACGGGCGATGCCCTGATCGTTGCGGCGTTTCAGACTCTCGCCGTGCACGCCATCCACAGTGTGCGAGCAGAGCGCGTCCCCCTGGTGCTATCCATTCTCGCGCGTGGCGTGGGCGCACCCCACGGCATTGCCGCCGGCCAAGCCTGGGAGTGTGAGCCCAGTGTCGATGTGGCGCGTTATCACCGCGCAAAGACAGGCGCACTCTTTATTGCCGCAACCTGCGCGGGAGCGGCATCAGCCGGCGTAGACCCGGGCCCCTGGGTCAATTTGGGCGCCTGCATTGGTGAGGCCTTTCAAGTCGCCGATGACATCAAAGATGCTACCGGCGATGCAGAAATACTGGGCAAGCCCGTCGGCATTGATGCGAAGCTGGGCCGACCCAATGCCGTGCAGGAGCATGGCCTAGATGGCGCAGCTCATCGGCTGAAAGCACTGATGGAGGAAGGGCTGGAAAGCGTTCCCTACTGCTCTGGTCGGGACAGCCTCGTGCGCTTGGTCCGCGCACAGTCTGAGCGCTTCATACCCGAAAAAATGGGACGCTCTGCGGCCTAATCGATGCTGGCCGACCCCAATACTTGGCGCGATCAGCAGCCCGCCCCCACTGACTGGCGGTGTCGCTGGCGCCTGTTTCGGAACCGCCTGCTCGCCGACAGTAATTTCCAGCGCTGGGCGGCACGAACCCCACTGATTAGGCGGATCGCGAGTAAGAAGGCCGTTGAATTGCATCATCTCACGGCCGGTTTCGTCTATACGCAAACCCTCACCGCGGTGGTACAGAGCAATCTATTAGCGGTTCTCCAAGGCAGGATTGAGTCCACAAAGTCAGTTGCCGCCATGTGCGGGCTGACGACTCCGGCAGCACACACCCTGCTCACCGCCGCTCAAGCACTGAACCTCACGGAGGAGGTATCTCGCGGCTATTGGATGGTGGGCGAACTCGGCGCCTCGGTACTGGGTAACCCCGCGGTCGCCGACATGGTGAAACATCATGGAGTGCTGTATCGCGATCTGGCTGACCCACTAGCGATACTTCGACACCGCGGCAGCTCGGGCCTGCGGGATTACTGGAGCTATGTTCCAGGAGGCAACAGCCCGGACGAAGGGCACCGTGAATATAGCCAGCTGATGAGCAGTTCGCTAGCGCTGATATCAGACCACATTCTAGAGACGTATCCGCTCGACGATTACCGCAGTCTTGTCGACGTCGCCGGCGGGACCGGCCATTTTGCGCGCATGGTGAAAAAGCGCCATCCCAACATAGATGCCACGGTGCTGGATCTGCCAGAGGTCGTATCTGAGGCCAAGAGAGACTTCCCCCAGAC
>JACETJ010000072.1 GCA_013911345.1 Congregibacter sp. | reverse complement strand
GGCAGTCACTGAACAGACGAAGCGGCTGATCCATACATCTAATCTATTCCACATTGGCCTTCAGGAAGAAGTCGCGGAACAGCTTCGCGCCGTGACCGGCATGGAAAACATGTTTTTCTGCAATTCCGGTGCCGAGGCGAATGAAGCCGCTATCAAACTCGCACGCCGTTACGGCGATCAAAAGGGGATCGAGTCGCCGCAGATCGTCGTGCTAGACGGTGCCTTCCATGGCCGCACTCTGGGTGCGCTCTCGGCGACTGGCAACCAGAAGATACGGCAGGGTTTTGGCCCGCTACTGGAAGGCTTCCAGCGTGTCGCACCCGACGATCTAACCGCGGTTGAAAGCCTAGCGGCTGAGCGCGAGGATATCGTTGCGGTGTTGGTGGAGCCTATCCTTGGCGAGGGGGGCATCAGGCCACTGAGCCTGGACTATCTGCTGGGTCTCCGTGCGCTGTGCATCAAGCACAAATGGCTATTGATTTTCGATGAGGTGCAAACAGGCAACGGCCGATGCGGGTCGACCTATGTGTGTGAGCAATTGGGGGTAGCGCCCGATGTATTGCTCACCGCCAAAGGCCTAGGCAATGGCTTGCCCATCGGCGTCTGCATGGCGCGAGGCGTCGCTGCAGAGCAACTGGGGCCCGGGGATCACGGCTCCACGTATGGCGGCAACCCCTTATGCTGCGCTGCGGCACAAGCAGTACTCACCGCATTGGCTGAAGATGGCGTGATGCAAAGGGCCGCTGTGATTCGGGACGCAATGCTCAGCGGGTTATACGACTATTTGGCCGATACCCGCCTCGTGGCGGAGGTGCGTGGCATGGGACTGATGATAGGGGTGCAACCCAATGTGGCAACCGATGAGATCGTTACACGCGGTCTCAATAAAGGCCTGTTGCTCAATATCGCAGGCGGCGACACCATCCGCGTCTTGCCGCCGCTGGTAATGACAACCGAGCAGGCGGGAGAGCTGGGTGCGGGCATTGCGCACATACTCAACGACGTTGCACAACAGGAAGGACACCGATGAGCGCGCACAGGCATTTTCTGACCCTGATGGATCTCTCGTCTGATGAAATCAGGGCGCTGATCGGCAGGGCAATCGAACTGAAAGCACAACACCGGGCGGGCACCGCGCCGCGCAGCCTAGAAGGCAAAGTGCTGGCCATGATTTTTACCAAAGCGTCGACCCGTACCCGGGTGTCTTTCGAAGCGGGTATGGCGCAACTCGGTGGCAGTGCTCTTTTTCTATCAGGTCAGGACACTCAGCTGGGGCGGGGTGAGCCCATCGCGGACAGCGCCCGCGTAATCTCCTCGATGGTCGACATCGTCATGATCAGAACGTTTGCGCACGCAGACGTCGAGGATTTTGCCGCGCACTCCAGCGTGCCTGTCATCAATGGACTGACGGATGATTACCACCCCTGCCAAATTCTGGCGGATCTGCAGGCCTATTTTGAAACCAGAGGGGACATCAGCGGGCGCAAGGTCGTCTGGCTCGGGGACGGCAACAATGTGTGTCATTCCTGGATGAATGCGGCACGACTACTCGATTTTGAGCTGGTGGTGGCCTGCCCCGAAGGTTATGACCCGGACCCCGCCTTGCTTGAAGCATGCGGACGCCATGCATCTATTGAACGCGACCCCTCAGCCGCTGCAGAGGGCGCGCATTTGCTGGTGACTGATGTGTGGGCATCGATGGGCCAGGAAAGCGAACAGGCAGCGCGCGAGGCGGTGTTGGCGCCTTACCAATTGAATCGCGCTCTCCTCGATCGCGCGTCGACCGATGCCCTTTACATGCATTGTCTGCCAGCACACCGCGGCGAGGAAATCACGGCAGAGCTGATGGACGCGCCCGAGTCCGTTATCTGGCAAGAAGCGGAAAATCGTCTGCACGCGCAAAAAGCGCTGATGGAGCTCCTGCTCGACGCCTGATCGCCCCCGCCTCTATCCGAGGCTGTGGGTATTACCGTTTTTTCAACAAAAAAGACAAAAATGTTTCTCGCCGGGCAGTGCCGGGGATAAGCGCCTTTTCAATATAAAAGTCAGGGACTTAGCGAAACTCCTCGGCCCACGGCGATACGTTACCCACAGAATGTCCACAAAAAAGACCCAGCATCCTCTGCTTGCATTGTCCATCAGACCCGCCTATCTTGGGGTTGGCAGAGCGGTGAACCCCTAGATATAGGTGTTGAGCACAAAAACGACATAAAGCTCAACGGGAGCGCTTTTCCGAAAAAAAACATGAGCACATCTCGATAAATTGGCGTTTCAGAGGCAGCCCAAGATATGCAAACAGGCAGTGAGTCAATAGAACAAGAAAGCGTCGCGTCCGCTCCTACTGCGACTCGAGAAAACCCTAACCCGACCCGGTTGTCAGCTACTGCGCCCGGCCAGCTGCGTGTGATTAAACGCAACGGCACAGTAGTTCCTTTCGAAGACAGCAAGATCACCGTCGCCATCACTAAAGCCTTTTTGGCAGTAGAAGGCGGCACCGCCGCAGCGAGCAGTCGCATTCATGAAACGGTGGCTAACTTGACTGCCCAGGTCGTCGCGACCTTCAAGAGACGTATGCCGTCAGGCGGAACGCTGCACATTGAAGATATCCAAGATCAGGTCGAGCTAGAGCTGATGCGGGGGGGCGAGCACAAAATCGCTCGTGACTACGTGATCTATCGAGAGGCACGACGTCAGGAACGCGACGCAAAGGTAGAGCTGTCTCCGGAGTCTCAGGCTGCGGCAAAAGGCATCAATATTGTTCAACCCGACGGCAGTAAGGCGCCTTTAGATATTGAGCGCATCGGCACCATCGTGACCGAAGCCTGTGCCGGACTGCAGGATGTCAGCGAGTCCGCCATTATCGATGAGGCCCTGCGCAATCTGTATGACGGCGTATCGGCAAAAGAGTGCAGCACCTCCCTGGTGATCACAGCACGCACCCTGATTGAGCAGGAGCCCAACTACAGCTACGCCGCCGCGAGACTGCTACTCGATGATTTGCGCGCGGAAGGTCTGGGCTTCATGGGCGTCGCCGAGAGCGCCACGCAGGGGGAGATGAGCACGTACTACCCCCAGGCACTGAAGGCGTTCATTCAGCAGGGCATAGAGCTGGAGCTCCTGGCGCCGAACCTCGCAGAGTTTGACCTCGACATGCTGGGTGAGGCACTGGAAGCGGAGCGAGACCTCCAGTTCACCTATCTCGGGCTGCAGACCTTATATGACCGTTACTTTATCCATAGTGATGAGGTGCGTTTCGAGCTGCCGCAGATCTTCTTTATGCGGGTCGCGATGGGGCTTTCAGTGAGAGAAGACAACCCCAATGCACGAGCCATTGAGTTTTACAGGCTGCTGTCCTCCTTCGACTACATGAGCTCGACACCGACACTGTTCAATTCCGGCACGCTCCGGCCACAGCTGAGCTCCTGTTATCTGACAACCGTTCCTGATGACTTGTTCGGCATCTATGGCGCGATTCAGGACAACGCCATGCTGTCTAAGTTTGCCGGGGGCCTCGGTAACGACTGGACACCGGTGCGGGCGCTGGGTGCTTACATCAAGGGCACCAACGGCAAAAGTCAGGGCATCGTCCCGTTCCTTAAAGTCGTTAATGACACCGCTGTAGCAGTAAATCAGGGCGGCAAGCGCAAGGGGGCCGTGTGCGCCTACCTTGAGACCTGGCACATGGATATCGAGGAATTCCTCGACCTGCGCAAAAACACCGGTGATGACCGTCGCCGAACCCACGATATGAACACCGCCAACTGGATACCCGATCTGTTTATGAAGCGGGTATTCGAGGATGGTGACTGGACCCTGTTCTCACCCAATGACGTGCCGGACCTGCATGACCTGTACGGCACCGCGTTTGAAGAGCGCTACGAGCAGTACGAGCAGATGGCGCGAGACGGCGAGCTCAAGCTCTATAAAACGCTGAAGGCACAGAACCTGTGGCGCAAAATGCTGGGCATGATCTTTGAGACAGGTCACCCCTGGATGACCTTCAAAGATCCCTGCAACCTGCGCTCGCCCCAGCAACACTGTGGCGTCGTGCACTCATCCAATCTTTGCACCGAAATCACGTTGAACACCAACTCTGAAGAGATCGCGGTTTGCAATCTGGGCTCGGTGAATCTGCCACAGCACATTGAGAACGGGGAATTGAATCTCGACAAGCTCAGGGGCACCGTACGCACAGCGATCCGCATGCTCGATAACGTGATCGATATCAATTACTACTCAGTGCCTCAGGCGGAGAGATCGAACTTCCGTCATCGTCCGATTGGCCTCGGCCTGATGGGCTTTCAGGATGCGCTGTACAAAATCGATGCGCCCTACGGATCAGAGGACGCGGTCACGTTTGCGGATCGCTCCATGGAGGCTATCAGCTACTTCGCCATCGAGGCGTCCAGTGAGCTGGCGAGTGAACGAGGCAGCTACTCATCCTACGAAGGGTCGCTGTGGAGCCGCGGCATCTTCCCGCTTGATTCACTGGATATTCTGATTGAGCAGCGCGGTGAGAAGTATATCGACGTCAATCGTGACAAGACCCTCGACTGGGACGCATTGAAGGCCAAAGTGGCCTCAGCAGGTATGCGCAATTCGAACGTGATGGCCATCGCACCAACAGCGACCATCGCCAACATCACTGGCGTATCGCAGTCCATCGAACCCACGTATCAGAATCTGTACGTGAAATCGAATCTGTCCGGTGAATTTACGGTCGTGAACCCCTACTTGGTCAATGACCTTAAGAGCCGCGATCTGTGGGACAAGGTCATGGTCAACGACCTGAAATATTTCGATGGTAGCGTGCAGACTATTGACCGTATTCCAGCCGACCTGAAAGCCAAATACGCCACGGCGTTTGAAGTCGAGCCCCGCTGGTTGGTCAACAGCGCGAGCCGTCGTCAGAAGTGGATAGATCAGGCGCAGTCCCTGAATCTTTATATTAATAATGCCAGCGGCAAGAAGCTCGATGTGACCTACCGCATGGCGTGGTTCAGCGGTCTCAAAACGACGTATTACCTGAGATCCCTGGCCGCCACCGGAACAGAAAAATCGACGGTAGATACGGGCAATCTCAATGCCGTGTCCAGCGCTACCGAAACCCCTCAGCCAGCACCAGTGCCTCAGGCCTGCTCGCTGGACGATCCAGACTGTGAAGCCTGCCAGTAAGAGCGGCCACACGTTGTAATAGGAGAACGATGATGTTGACTTGGGACGACTACAATCAGGAAGACAGTGTGGCTGCAACAGCAGCCCCAGAGCCCGCCGTGGTGGCTGCCGCCGTTGCGGCACAGGAGGCCGAGACCGCACCAGAACCAGCGGCAGCTGAACCTGCGCCTGCCGAGCCTGCACCCGAGGCGATGCAAGCGGCAGAAGCGGTGATCGCCAATATGGACGCCTCGGCAGGCGTCGAAGAGCTTGAAATGGGAGCTTCACGCCTATCGGTTGATGAGAAAGCCATGATCAACTGCCGCGCTGATCTCAATCAGCTCGTGCCCTTCAAGTACGACTGGGCTTGGCAGAAGTATCTGGATGGTTGTGCCAACCACTGGATGCCTCAGGAAATTAACATGACCGCCGATGTCGCCACCTGGAAGAGCAGCGACGGTCTGAGTGAGGACGAGCGCCGCATCGTGATGCGTTCTCTCGGATACTTCTCGACAGCGGATTCTCTGGTAGCCAATAACCTGGTGCTCGGCATCTACCGCTTAATCACCAACCCGGAGTGCCGACAGTATTTGCTGCGGCAGGCCTTTGAAGAGGCCATCCATACTCACGCTTACCAATACTGCATCGAATCCCTCGGTATGGATGAAGGTGAAATCTTCAACATGTACCGCGAGGTGCCGTCGGTAGCGAAAAAAGCCGCGTGGTCCCTCAGTCATACCCACGAGCTGTCTGACCCCAACTTCAGCACCGGCACGATCGAGGCTGATCAACAGCTACTGCGCAATCTGATTGGCTTCTATGGTGTTACAGAAGGCATCTTCTTCTATTGCGGCTTCACGCAAATCTTGTCCATGGGCCGCCGCAACAAGATGACCGGCGTGGCGGAACAGTTCCAATACATCCTCCGCGACGAGTCGATGCACCTGAATTTCGGTATCGATGTGATCAACCAGATCAAGCTGGAAAATCCGCATCTCTGGACCGAAGAATTCAAGGAAGAGGTCACGCAGATGATTCTCGAGGGCACAGCGCTCGAAATCGAATACGCGCGCGATACCATGCCACGAGGCGTGCTGGGCATGAACGCAGCGATGATGGAAGAGTACCTGCACTTCATCGCCAATCGGCGCCTGAACCAACTGGGGCTCTCCGAGCAGTTCCCGGGCGCACAAAACCCTTTCCCTTGGATGTCGGAGATCATGGACCTGAGAAAAGAGAAGAACTTCTTTGAGACTCGAGTCATTGAGTACCAGACAGGCGGCGCTCTGAGCTGGGACTGAGCGGTCTCGATCACAGGAAAGGCGCACTCTGTGCGCCTTTTTTTATGGCGACACGCAGCCGACTCAACCCTGTGCCCGCGAGGCACTGAGTACCGCCATCTGCTCGTGATAAGGGGTACACTCCGCGCTCCATAAATAGGAGTGGCATGCCATGTCGTTGTGGGATCGTATCGACGCCGAGAGCAAGCCGGCGCTGGAAATCCTCTGGAGTGCACTGCCCGGGGGCTTGAACGGCATCCCGGATATTGTCGCGCGCCGCGCCGCCTACAACGCCTTTCGCTCTGCCGCCCCCAAAGCCGACTACCCAGACCTGAGCGTATCTGAGCACACTTACACAGGACCGGGTGGCGATCTGACTCTGAGGC
>JACETJ010000071.1 GCA_013911345.1 Congregibacter sp. | reverse complement strand
CGCGGGTGGCACGATTATTCGTGCTATGGCAGCTCGATTAGAGGCTGGCGGCGTGATCAAACCACACACCGACAAGCACCCTTCTTTCCACTCTGGGCACCGTATCCACATTCCGATTTATACCAACCCGCGCGTGCGGTTCATGATAGATGGTCGGCCACAAAACATGCCCATTGGACACGTTTACGAAATCAACAATCAGAAGCAGCACAGCGTCATGAACAAGGGCACAGAGGGCCGTATCAACTTTATTTTTGATTACGTGCCGCCCACCAAAATTAACCGCTGAATTCGCTAAACCGACTGTGTAACGACCTCTAACGAACGTGCTTGGGGAAGGCTCTCCGCAAAAAATCGCGCGCCACCGCCCTAGCTCGCCGCTTGGTCAATTCCCTGGGCGTCACCAAAAGCCCCAAGTGCAAACCGTCGATCAACGCGGAGTAACCCGTCGCCAGTTCACGAGCATCTGCGTCGCGGTATCCGCCCTGCTCAATAATGTCCGAGAACAGCCTTTCCAACTTTTGCGCAGCAAGCCTGTCCGTCGTCGCTACGATCTTTTGATATACGGGGCGCGCGCCTGCCTCTCCGTAATAAGCGAACCACACCGACATTTTCTGGCGCTGCGTGACGCCCCGGCCCAATTGAAAATCGAGAAGCGCATCCAATCGGTCACCTAAATCGAGGGTCTCCGCGCCTTCCATGATGTCGATCTGGCCACCGTGGTACTCCTCGGCGACAAATCGGAGCGTTTCATTGAGCAAATTGTTCTTGCTCTGGAAGTGCAGGTTGGCAATCCCCACACTCAGGCCGGCTTCCCGCGTCACCATCTGCATGGTTACCGAAGAGAGTCCATGTTGCGCAATACAGCGAATCGTTGCATCGATCAACTGCTGCCGCCTTTCCGCCTTTGGACGGATCTGGCGTCTTTTTGCACCGGACTCTGGCAATGCCTCCGTAAGCGTACTGGATGCTTCGGTCATGGTTTTTTGTCAGGAGTTTCCTGCCTAAGAATATTAGTAGTGAGTCTAAGGATTTCACCTCAAAGTCTCAACGAAGAATGAACATTCATTCATTCTGGGTAGACGCTTACCGCTAGGCATGGCAATATTTCAGTTCAGAATGACTCACCGGAGAGTGCAGTGAACCAATACGACGCTATCGTCATTGGTGCGGGCCATAACGGCCTCACCAACGGGGCCTATCTCGCCAAAGCGGGGCTAAAAGTGGCCGTCCTGGAGCGCAATCCCTACATCGGCGGCGCGACAGTCAGTCGGGAATTGCACAAAGGCTGGTGGTATTCCAACTGCTCCTATGTATCGAGCCTATTGCGGCCGGAAATCACGCGCGATCTTGAGCTACCCCGACATGGCTTGCAGGTAGTCTCCTTTGGCGGCGGCGCCACTTTCATGCGCAATGGCGACCACTTTGGCAACTACAGCGATCACGATCGTCACTATCGCGAGATGGCACGCCACTCCAAACGCGATGCCAATGCCTATGATCGCTACGCAGCGGATACCAGCCTGCAAACCAAGCTGATTCGCCCCTATCTGATGCGGACCCCGCCGGATCCAACCTCACTGAAACCCAGAGACTTGCGTGATCTGCTGGAGTTTGCGCGCTCCTTTATGGATCTGGGTGAGGAAAAACTACTCGATACCATCAAATTCTGGACGGCCAGCGTCGGTGACTATCTCAACGAGTATTTCGAAACCGACGTCATCAAGGCGCACATGGCGGGCAGCGGCATTATCGGCACCGCCTTAGGGGTTTACTCTCCCGGCACCGCCTACGTCCTCCTCCACCACTACATGGGTGATGTCGACGGCAATGTCGGCGCCTGGGGCTTTGCCCGTGGCGGCATGGGCGCGATCGCCGACGCGCTGTCCAAAGCGTTCCAGTCCTATGGCGGTGAGATTATCTGCGACGCCAATGTCGACGAGATCATTGTCAAAAACGGCCGGGCGGCGGGAGTCGCATTGAAGGACGGCACCGAATACAAAGCGCCCATCGTGGTCTCCAACCTCGATCCAAAGCGGACTTTCCTCGACATTACCAACCCCTCGGATCTGCCCAAAGACGTGCTGAAAAAGGCCCGCAATTTCAAGATTCGTGGCTCCTCTGGGAAGCTGAATATCGCACTTGATGGCCTGCCGGTGTTCAACGGCCTCGATCCCCGCAATCGGCTGATGGCGGGAGATCTTCACTTCAGCGACTCGCTGGAGCGACAGGAACGCGCCTATGACGACTGGAAGGCAGGTACCTGGTCCAAAGACCCCTACCTCGACATGATGATCCCGTCACTGACCGACCCCACTATGGCGCCTCCCGGCAAGCACATGATGTCCGTCTTCGTTCAGTATGCACCACCAAAAGTTGAAGGTCGGGAGTGGACCGACGAGGACAAAGACGGTTTCGAGAAATCTGTGATCGACCAAATCTCGAACTACAGCCCTAATTTCCGCGATCTGATTCTGCACTGCGAAACACGAACACCACGTGAAATTGAAGCGGAAGTGGGGCTGACAGAAGGCAATATCTTCATGGGCGAGCTGACCTTCGACCAGCTGCTCTTTAACAGACCCTTCCCGGGCTACGCCCAATACCGATCACCGATTAAGGGCATGTATATGTGTAGCTCTGGTACTCACCCTGGCGGTGGTGTGATGGCGGCCCCTGGCGCCAACGCCGCTCGCGAAATTCTGGCCGACCTGAAAAAACCTAATACCGTGCCGGGAGGATACGCCGATGACTGATTACGATGCGATCATTATTGGCGCAGGACATAACGGACTCATCTGCGCCAGCTACCTCGCCAAAGCGGGAAAAAACGTGCTTGTGATCGACGCTCGAAGCGAGCCCGGCGGTTGCGCGAGCACGCGGGAGTTTGCCCCCGGGTGCCATGTCTCCGACTGCGCACAATGGTTGTCACAGCTTGACCAGAGTATCGTCAAAGACCTCGATCTGAAGGCTGCGGGCCTCAAGCTGGGCAAGCCAAAAGCAACGATTTCACTGCAAACTGACGGCGACCATCTTATTCTCGATGGCGACACCATCAGCGGTGCCGGCGTCGATTCGGCAGATCAGGCAGCATACCGTGACTTCAAGAATATGGTTCGCAGCTTCGCCAAGCTGATGACGACGCTGTATCGAAGTCGGCCGCCCAAGCTAGTGGAGCAAAACTGGACGGACCGTCTCACCCTCATGAAACTGGGGTTGAGCTTGAAGTTGCTTGGCCGCGAGCGCCTGCGAGATTTGATGCGCATCGTGATGATTAATATCTATGACGTCATGAACGAGCACTTTTCACATGCCGCGTTGAAAAGCACTATTGCGCTGGATGCCGTTACCGGCACCAACATGGGGCCCCGTTCTCCCAACACCGTTTACAGCTATTTACATCGCGCAACCGGTGAGCACATGGGCCAAACCGGCACCACACAGGTCATGGGCGGCATGGGTGCCTTTGGGCAGTCTCTGGCCACTGCGGCCGAAAAATGTGGCGCCAAGATCCAGCTAGGATCTTCAGTCACCGCCATCGTCAAAACCGATGACCGCGTCACCGGCGTGACGCTCGACTCAGGCGAGCAGATCTCGGCCAAACTGATCATATCGAGCGCTGACCCCTCCACGACCTTCCGCCACTTGCTGGGCTACCACCAGATGGAAGCGGGCATGGCAAAGCGGGTTGAGTGTTATCGATCGCGAAGCGGGACCGCAAAGCTACATCTGGTTCTGACCGGCCTGCCCAGCTTTAAAGGGCTCAGTGAGGCACAGCTGGCAGAGAGGCTGGTCATCACGCCCTCTATGGACGGCATGGAGGCCGCACTGAACCCGATGAAATACCGGGAGCTCAGCGAGCTGCATACTTTTGATATCAGCATTCCCACTATTGAGGATCCGGAACTGGCTCCTCAAGGCCAACATATTCTGACAGCGATCGTGCACTACGTGCCCTATGCACCGGACATCGGATGGGAGGCTGGAAAACCCCAGCTTATGCGTCAGCTGCTGAGCGAACTGGAGGGTTATGCCCCTGGCATCGGATCACTGGTAGCAGTCAGCGAACTGGTCGTGCCCTCAGATTTTGAGGCCTCCCATGGCATGACCGGTGGCAGTTGGCACCACGGAGAGCTCTCCATTGATCAGGCATTAATGATGCGACCTTTCCCCGGCTCGACGCAGTATGCGACTGCGGTTGAAGGCCTCTATCTTTGTGGCGCAGGCGCGCATCCCGGTGGCGGTCTACAGGGACTGCCGGGGCGCAACGCCGCCAAAGAAATTCTCAAGCGAGGAGCACTGTCATGAGCGACGTCAGCCGAGACACCATGCTACTCACCACCCCCTTCCACTCTCGGGTGGAGGCCATGTGCGATCTGAACGATTGGGGCAACTGGATGGGGTTCACCACCCCCAACGCTTACTTCGATGTGGAGCTCGAGTACTTTGCTGTTCGCAGCACAACCGGCGTCTTTGACCTCTCGCCGATGAACAAGTATCGCGTCACCGGGCCCGACGCCCAGCGATATCTGGACCGCCTCATCACAAGGGACGTCAGCAAAATTGGCGTCGACCGGGTGGGCTATGCGATTTGGTGCGACGACCATGGCCAGGTCATGGATGACGGCACGATCTTCCGCCTAGGCGAGCAGGACTACCGCATCTGCTCCTACCAACGCGCAGATGACTGGCTCGCTTGGAACACTCTGGGTTTTGACGTAAAGATTGAAAATGAGTCCGAAGCCGTCGCGGGCCTCGCCGTGCAAGGCCCAACCTCTTGCACCGTTCTGACTCTGCTCGGCTGCACTGATCTCAATCAGCTTAAGCCCTTTGGGATCGCACACTACAGCTTCGAGGGACGACCGCTCATGGTGAGCCGCACCGGCTTCACAGGTGATCTCGGATACGAGGTATGGGTTCCACCTGAGTCAGCAGAGGCGCTATGGGACCAACTCTTTGAGCTCGGGCGCGACTACCTGATCAAGCCCATTGGTTCATACGCACTGGAGCTTGCGCGCATTGAAGCGGGCTTCTTGCAGGCCAACGTTGATTTCATGCCCGCCGAAGAAGTCGTGCGTGTTGGGCGCACCCGTAGCCCCTTCGAGCTGGGGCTAGGGTGGCTGGTGGACTTTAAAAAGCCCCTCTTCAACGGCCGCTCAGCGCTGCTCAAAGAGCAGGAAAAGGGCTCTCGATATCGCTTTGCCATGCTGGATGTCGAGGGCAACAAACCTGCGGAGCACTCCTTCATTCTCAAAGGCGACAAGCAGGTGGGTACGGTGACGTCTGCCGCCTGGTGCCCAACGGCAAAGGCCAATATTGCCTATGCACAGATCGAGATGCCCCACGGCGCCGTAGGAGACGAACTGGTTGCGGAAATCTACTATCAGCGGGAACTCCACTGGACCCGCTTGCTGGCGCCCTGCAAGGTGATTGACGCACCGATTTTCAAGTCACCCAAGCGTTGGCAGACGCCCGCACCACCCCATTGATCGATCGATTTTTCTGAGAGACGCGATGAACGCCATAGCGACTTCCGTAGATGATTCCTTTCAGCGCATGCGCGACAAGCTGGAAGCGGAAAAGCTGCGCCCGAATCACGCCGTGGATCCCTACTTCTATCGCTCACATTTGGTTCACGAGCAGGAGCTCGAGCACCTGATTTTCAAGAGCTGGATCTACGCGCTGCATGCGAGCGAAATTCCCTCAGCCGGTGACTACCAGCTCGTCGAAATCGGTGAGGACTCCATCATTGTTGCGCGCACCGAAACCGGCGATATCCGGGCCATGCACAATATCTGTCGCCACCGCGGGGCGCGGGTTTGTGAAGAGCTGAGCGGTAACCGAAAAACCTACGTCTGCCCCTACCACGGGTGGGTCTATAACGTGGACGGCTCGCTCAAGGCCGCCCGCGAGACCCACGTCATGCCTGACTTTGACGCCGCCGCACACGGCCTGAAGCCCGTGAAGTGCGTGATCTATATGGGGCTAGTGTTTATTAACTGCGATCTGGACGCCGGCGATCTGGTGGCGTCGCTTGAGAATATTCGCGAACCGCTTGGCGCCTATGATCTCGAGCACGCCAAAGTCGCGCACCGAAAGACCTACCGGGTCGAGGCAAACTGGAAGCTGGCGATCGAGAATTATCTCGAGTGCTATCACTGCGCCACCTCACACCGCGCCTACGCCAAAATGCACACCTTGAAGGATCTCGACGAAAAGTCAGCGCCCGTTGTCGCCAAGATGCTGGAGAACGCCGACGAGATCACGGGCATACCGGGGATTTCAAAAACCCACACCGAGATCTATCTGGACGCGCCGAGTTTTGGCGCCTGCGCGCACACCATGCGCTACGGGTTATTCGAGGGGTACGTGACCGGCAGCCAGGATGGACAGCCCGTCGCGCCACTGATGGGCAACTTCAAAGATTACGACGGTGGCGCGGGAGACTTTCAGATGGGCCCCGTGACCTTCATGCTCAACTACCCGGATCACTGCGTGCTGTATCGCTTTATTCCTCGATCACTGACCCAGACCGATATGGAACTAGTGTGGTTTGTTAGGGCAGATGCCGAAGAAGGCACGGATTACGATCTGGATAAGGTAACTTGGCTCTGGCACCACACCACGCTGGAAGACGAATACATCATCACGCGCAATGCCGCAGGGGTGAATTCGCGATTCTTCGAGCCCGGCCCTTATCACCCGGAATTTGAATTCACGCTGCAGCAGTTTGTGCACTGGTATCTCCACTCCCTAGAAGCTAGCCTCCACTGAGACCCGAGGCAAGCATGAAGCGCACTCGGGTACCGCTCTTCAGCGCGTTCTTCATGATCTATATCTTCGTATCGGGCGGTTCGTTCGGTATCGAGGAGATGGTTGCCTCCTCAGGGCCCGGCCTGACTTTACTGCTGCTACTGGCACTGCCCATCATTTGGGC
>JACETJ010000070.1 GCA_013911345.1 Congregibacter sp. | reverse complement strand
GGCCAAGGCTGTGCGGATCTCGGTGATGTTCTCGGGCGTGGCGGCCCCCTCACTGCCAATGAATGAAAAAATGACCAGTGCCGCAACAAAGGCGGGCACGGTGGTCCACAGCATGTTTTTGATGTGCTCAAACAGATCCACGCCTACCGCTGCCGCGGCCAGATTGGTGGTATCTGAGAGCGGCGAGAGCTTGTCGCCAAAATAGGCGCCCGAGATGACAGCGCCGGCCGTGATCGCGGGCGATAGCGAGTAGGTGGTGGCGATACCCATGAGGCCGATGCCCAGCGTGCCGGCGACGGTCCATGAGCTACCCAGGCTCAGCGAGGCCAGCGCACAGATGGCGGCGGATGCCGCGTAAAAGAAGCCGGGGTCCAGCAGCTGCACACCGTAATAGATCATGCCCGGCACGGTGCCACTGATAATCCAGCTGCCAATTAGCGCGCCCACAGAGAGCAGAATCATCATGGGCATGATCGATACGCTGATCGCGCCGACCATGCCGTCCTGAATCGCCTGCCAGCTCATACCGCGGCGCCAGCCCACCAGCATGGTGGCCGCTGAGGCAATGATCAGTGCAACTTGGTTGGGTCCGTAGGATGCGTCCGAGCCAAAAAGCGCCACCGAGGCGGAGAGGAGTAGAACCAGCAGCGCGATCGGCGCAAGAGACAGCAGCATAGGCAGTGGATCAGTCGGGGCGGTACCCCGGCTTGGTCATGGTGATTTGATAGGTGCCAATGATGCGCTCGCGGAAGCCCCCCTCGCAATAGCTAAGGTAGTAGCGCCACATATTGATAAACCGGTCGTCGAAGCCCATGCCACGCACCTGATCCAGCCGCTCAAGGAAAGTCTCGTGCCAGGTGCTCAGCGTGTCGGCGTAGTCCCGTGTGATGTCGCGCAGGTGACTCATCTGCATATCTGTCATGCGCGCTAATGCATCGTTAATGACGGTGAGTGAGGGCAGGCACCCGCCCGGGAAAATATAGCGTTTGATGAAGTCCACAGAGTCGCGCGCTTGCTCGTAGCGTTGCTCGGTCATGGTGATGGCTTGGATCACCGCCTTGCCCGTGGGCTTGAGTAGCCTGCTGACCTTCTGAAAGTAGGTGTCGTAGAACTGATGCCCCACGGCCTCAATCATCTCGATAGACACCAGCTTGTCGAACTCGCCGGTGAGATCCCGGTAGTCATCAAATAGTACGGTGATGCGGTCTTGCAGGCCGCGCTGAGCCACCGCCTCTACGGTGTAGTCAAATTGCTCTTTAGAGATAGTAGTGGTCGTCACTCGACAACCGTAGTGTTCGGCGGCATAGATGGCCATACCACCCCACCCGGTGCCTATTTCCACCAGATGATCCGTGGGCTTGAGCTCAAGATCCTCACAGATCAGATGTAACTTGTGCTGTGAAGCCGCGGCCAGATCGCTATCGGGGGCAGGGAAGACCGCAGACGAATACATCATGCTCGGATCGAGAAACAGAGAGAAAAAGTCGTTGCCAAGGTCGTAGTGTGCCGAGATGTTTTCCCGCGAGCGCCTTGATGTGTTGCGTCGCGCCCAGTGATTCAACTTGAGCGCAATACGAGCGAGGCAATGCTGCCTGTCAGACATTGCCTCAAGCATCGCCATGTTGGCGCTGAAGGCGCGAGTGACGGCGGTGAGGTCCGGGCTGCTCCAGATGCCTTCGATAAAGGTTTCACCTGCGGCGATACTGCCCCCGGTCAAAACACGTCGATACAGGTCGCTGTCATGGACATGTACCTCTGCGTGGGGCGCGGAGGGGTCGGACTTGGAGCCAAAAACAAGCGTCTCACCCTCTTCTTTAATCGTCAGCGAGCCGACCTGAAGCTTGGCCAAGACCTTGAGCATCAGCGAGCGTGCCAGCCCTCCTTGCCTGTCGGGGAAAAGCATCGGCAATTTGGAGATGTTCTTGACGCTGTATTCGCTCATGCGGACCCTCTCTCTAAAACCACGTGGAGTCGACGGTTACGTTAGTGCGTTCGCTTCGGATGAGCGTGCAGGCTGACGCCTTTTAAAAATAGACGCAAGGCCTCCCAATAAATCCCGGCGGCGACTTTCATGGTCATAAACGGGTAGGCAAGGATCGCGCGGCGTGCGCTGCGAGCAGTGAGCGGCTCTGCGGCGAGAGACAGCATGGCGTCGAAAATACGATGGCCGTCCTCAAAGAGCGCAATGTGAATGTCGAGGTCATCCCCAGGGACATTGCTGTACCAGCGGTAGGTCATGTTCATGGAATTGAAGGGCGAGACATGGAGTGCTTTCTGGAACTCGGTCGCCAGAGGCTGGTCAGCATCAGGCGCTTTGAGCACATAGCTATGGCGCTCACCCCAAGGGGTGTTGGTGACTTCTGCCACCACATATTGCAGCTGCTTCCCGGTGGCGTCGTAGCAGTAGTAAACGGCAATCGGATTGTTCTGATAGCCAAAATATCGCCAGTTGGCCAATAGATAAATCCGCCCGGCGTGGTCTTCCCCCGTTTCTTCCTTAATGCGTTGGCGAACGGCGTCAGCGAGCGGCAGCTCGGGTGAGCCCAGAAAGTCGCGCCGCAGGAACCTTGCTGGTGCCCATCGCCCGGTTGACCATAACGGCAGGTGCGCAGTGAGCTCATGCAGCGTCTCCAGCTCTACAAAGGGCATGAACACCTTGTAGGAGAAGGCGTGTTTCTTGGGGGAGTAGCGGGCGTGGCGAAGTGTGCCCCAGTAAAGCTTGGCCGTCACGCCGCCATCTGCGCGGCCGCGCACAGATTCTCGGCCACGCGAAGCCCGCTGCTCAGACCGTCTTCGTGGAACCCATTTTGCCAGTAAGCGCCGCAGAACCATGTGCCGTTTTGCCCGTTGATATTGCCCCATCGTTGCTGGGCTTCCATACCCGCCAGTGTGAACTGCGGGTGGGCGTAATTAAAGCGGCCCAGAATCCGATGGGGGTTAATAGAGGCGGTGTCATTGAGCGTCACGCAGAAGGTCTCAGGTGCATCCAGGCCCTGCAGAATATTCATGTTGTAGGTGACGGTGGCGCGCCCGCTGCCTGGCTTTAGGCGATAATTCCAGCTCGACCAGGCACGCTGTGTCCTGGGCAGCAGCCGCTTGTCAGTGTGGAGGATCACTTCGTTGTCCCGGTAGGGGAGCGCCCCAAGCACCGACCGCTCAGACTCGGTGGGATCACCAAGCATGCCGAGGGCCTCGTCTGAGTGCGTGGCGATCACGACTTCATCAAACTCGCGTTGCAGGCCATTAGTGAAATGCACCACCACCGGCTTGCCGGGAGGGCGAAGGATTTTCTCCACACGCATGCGTGTGTGAACAGAGTCGGCAAACCGCCGCGTTAGCGGCGCGAGATATTCCCGGCTGCCACCCTCTACAACGCGCCACTGCGGCCGGTCTTTAAGCGACAGTAAACCGTGGTTTCGGAAGAAACGGATAAAAAATTCGACTGGAAAATCTTGTGCGTCCTCGAAGTCTGCCGACCAGATCGCGGAGGTCATCGCTAACAAATAACTGCGACTGAAATGCGCACCGAAGCCGTGACGCTGCAGATACTCGCCCAGCGTCTGGTCTTGAGGCAGGTTGCCGCTCTCTAGGTCAGCGATTGCGAGTTTGTTAAAGCGCAGGATCTCTCTGATCATGTTGAGAAAGCTGGGTGAAAGTAAATTACCCCGCTGAGCAAACAAGGTATTGAGATTGTTGCCGGCGTATTCGAGCCCGCTTGTTTCGTCGCAAACGGAGAAACCCATGGAGGTGGGCTTGCTGGCGACACCCAACTCGCTAAACAGGTCGATCATGTTCGGGTAGTTGCGATCGTTATAGACAATAAAACCGGTGTCGATCGCAAAGCGACGGGCGCCAATCTGCACATCGTAAGTGGCGGTGTGGCCGCCAATGCGATCTCGGGCTTCAAAGATATCAACGCGGTGGCCGCGCTTGACGAGTTGGTGAGCGCATCCCAGCCCGGAGATGCCCGCTCCAATGACTGCAATATGCATTGCTGACGACCTCCGGCCACCAGACAGGGAATGGTTGAAGCTGTTACGGCTCCCGAACAGCGACGGATCAGCCTAAAAAGGCGGCCCCTGACAGCTACCCACTGGCTAACATCTTCGTCAAATAACGTGATGGACGAGGTATCAAGGTGTTGCCACTGCGTGTATCCTAGCCAACCGGGATGATGGTTTGACCTTTTATGGCAAACAACAAAGATGCAAGTAACGCTCCTGCAGCGAACGGTAACGGGAAGTGGAATATCCCTACCGGCCGCCGCACGGATGAATGGAGCGAAGCGCTGGTGCTGGTCGGCGAAAGCCAGGATCGAGGTGCTTTCACGCGCTTTTTCCGTCATTTTGCCCCGTTAATCAAAGCCTTTGCCCTTTCTGGCTCAAGTTTGTCGGCGACCCACGCCGATGAGTTGGTACAGGAGGTGATGCTCAAGGTGTGGCAAAAAGCAGGCGGCTATAACCCCGAAAAGGCGGCTGCATCAACCTGGGTCTATACCATCGCGCGGAATTGCCGGACTGACATGTTCCGGCGTTTGCAGAAGTTTGATACGCCATTGGCTTCCGACGACTTCGAGCTGGAAAGTGAGGAGGAGGAGTCTTTTGTGGTGCTGCACACCCGTCGGGGTGCCGAGCGGGTCAGGGAGCTTCTGGGCGAATTGCCGCCTGATCAGGCGCAAATCCTCGCCAAGGTGTACATGGAAGGTAAGTCTCACTCGGAGGCCGCAGCAGAGCTAGACTTGCCGCTGGGCACGGTGAAATCGAGGGTACGCCTTGCCATCCAGAAGCTGCAGGGGCTAATGGAGGCGTAAACACGATGGCAAACCCCCAGAAAGTCACAAGTTTATTGGTGTTGGGAAGTAAACCGTTTGCCCGTAACCCTCGTAACGTCATTGTTAACAAGAGTGGTTTGGAATAGATAGCAATGGCGCAACATCACCCCCCAACAGATTTTTTGACGGAGTACGCAGCCGGCGTGCTGCCCGTCGCCCAGTCCGCCTGCGTGGCAGCGCACCTGAGTTATTGTCAGCGGTGCCGTCAGGCAGTGGAAAGGCTCCAAGACATTGGCGGCGCCCACTTTGAGCAGCTCGACCCGCAGCCAGTGGGTGACTCGTTGCTCGAGCGCGTCATGGCACGTCTCGATGATCCCGAGCCTTTGCGTTACGCCCCAAGCGAGACGTCAGAAACCCAGCTTCCCGGACTGCTCGATCGTTTGATCAACGGAGACTATGCGGATCTGGTGTGGAAGCGGGTCACGCAATCCTTAAGCATCAGTTATCTTAAAACTGGCGACCCCAATCACGAGTTCGCTTTATATCGCATCGCTGAAGGTGGCCGCATCCCCGAGCACACCCACGGTGGAAGCGAAATGACGCTTGTACTGCGCGGTGGCTTTGCCGATGAGAGCGGTGAATACCATCAGGGCGATTTTCTCGTCCGGGAAGGATGGGATAAGCACACCCCGGTTGCACTGGAAGGTGAAGAGTGTATTTGTCTGGCGGTGCTTGATGCGCCCCTTAAATTTACCCGGTTGCGACACCGCTGGCTCAACCCGCTACTAAAACTCCACGCGGGCTGATCCTCTTCCGATTCGTCTCCAGTGTGTCTGTGGGGCCTTACTCCTGCCAAGCAAAGCAAGCGCCGTAACCATCAGCCGACTGGAAATCCAATAACACCGGGATCGAGTTGATCCTGAAAAAACCAGGCGAACTTTACTATGCAATTAGTCATACCCTGTGAAACCCAACCGGGAGAGAATCGAGTCTCTGCGACTCCCGAGACGGTGAAAAAGTTGGTGCGGCTCGGTGCAGATGTAGTCGTTGAAGCGGGTGCGGGCACAGGTGCCGGCATCAGTGATGCAGACTACGAAGCAGCGGGCGCCAGCATCGGTTCCGATCGATCAGCGCTGCTTGGCAGTGCAGATATGGTGTTGCGACTGCGCAAACCCGAAATGGATGAGATCAGTCAGCTGAAGGCTGGCTGTATTCATGTCTCTTATCTTGACCCCTTCAACGAGAAGGATTTGATCAAAGCCTTTGCCAGCCAGAACGTGACGGCAGTGAGCATGGAAATGATTCCTCGCTCAACCCGCAGCCAGAAGATGGACGCACTGAGTTCCCAGGCAAACCTCGCGGGTTACATGGCGGTCATGTTGGCGGCTAACAACATGCCCAGCATCATGCCCATGATGATGACGCCAGCGGGCACATTGAAGCCCGCCAAGGTGTTCATTATCGGCGCAGGGGTTGCCGGCCTACAGGCCATCGCAACCGCCAAGCGCCTCGGTGCTCGGGTCACTGCGTTTGACACGCGCCCGGTCGTAGCTGAACAGGTGGAGTCTTTGGGTGGGAAGTTCCTCCAGATCGATTTAGGCGATACCGGCCAGACTGCCGATGGCTATGCCAAAGAACTCACCCCTGAGCAGGTTGAGATGCAGCGTCAGGCACAGAAGGCCGTGATCGGAGATTCAGACGTGGTGATTACCACGGCGCAGGTCTTCGGCCGCAAGCCCCCGGTATTGGTGACAGCCGATATGGTCGAGGGTATGTCCCCCGGTTCGGTGATTGTTGATATGGCCGCTGAAACCGGCGGTAACGTCGAAGGCTCAGTTCCTGATGAGGTGGTGAACGTTAACGGTGTGACTATCGTGGGTACCGCCAACCTCGCTAATCTGGCTCCACGCGATGCGACCCAGATGTACGCGAGCAACATGTTCAATCTGGTGGAAGATACTTGGGACGAGGAGGCCAAGCAGTTTGTGCTCGACCTCGAGAACGACATTCTCCCCGGCTGCGTGATTACCCACGGCGGTGCGGTCGTTCATCCCACCATTAAAGAAATCATCGAGGGGGGCAACTGATATGTCCGGTGCAGAGTATTTGCTGTTTATTCTGATGTTGTCGATTTTCCTCGGCTTCGAACTGATTAACAAAGTCCCAGCCACGTTGCACACCCCGTTGATGTCGGGTGCGAATGCCATCT
>JACETJ010000007.1 GCA_013911345.1 Congregibacter sp. | reverse complement strand
GTTCGCATTCCCTATGATGAAAAGAAACTGCTTACCGCGCCGGTGATTCAATCCGCGCTGGGCGCGCAGTTTCAGATCACGGGTCTCGATAGTCCGGCCGAATCTTCCGAGCTGGCGCTGATGTTGCGCGCAGGTGCGCTCGCAGCGCCCATCACGTTCGTGGAAGAGCGCACGGTGGGCCCTTCTTTGGGCGCCGAGAATATTCGCCTTGGCATGAAGTCGGTGCAGGTGGGTCTGGCGCTGGTTGTCGTCTTCATGATTCTTTACTACCGCGTATTCGGCATCGCCGCGGTGATCGCGCTGTCGGGTAATCTGGTGTTGTTGGTCGGCATCATGTCCCTGCTGGGCGCCACGCTCACGCTACCAGGCATTGCTGGCATCGTGCTGACCGTGGGTATGGCAGTGGATGCCAACGTGCTGATATTTGCCAGAATTCGTGAGGAGATCCGTAGCGGCTCGCCGCCGCAAACGGCCATTACACAGGGTTTTGATCGCGCGATCGTGACGATTCTGGATGCCAACATCACGACGTTGATTGTGGCCATTATTCTTTATGCGATTGGTACCGGACCGATCAAAGGCTTCGCTGTCACTCTTTCGGTCGGCATCATTACGTCTATGTTTTCATCGATTATGGGCACCCGGGCGTTGGTCAACCTTATCTATGGTGGCCGTCGAGTGAAGTCACTGGCGATTGGTGGCCTGGGGAATAAGCGTTCCAGTGCGGAGGGAGAGCCAGCATGAAGGCCATACCGTTCATGAAATGGCGCTGGATTGCCATAGCGCTCTCAGCAGCAGCATTGCTGGCGGCAGTTGCTTCGCTGACTGTAAGGCAGCTCAATTGGGGCCTCGATTTCACGGGCGGCACACTGGTAGAGGTCGCCTATAGCGACAGTGCCGATCTGAGCGCGATTCGCACCGTCTTGGATCAGGAGGGCTACGACGGTGCTGTGGTAGTCAGCTTTGGTACCGACAAGGATGTGCTGGTTCGATTGCCCGACGGGTATTCGGATGAGCAGGGTGCGATGATGGTCGACAAGCTTCGAGCGGCGACCGAGATGAGCATTGAGCTGCGTCGTATCGAATTTGTCGGACCCCAGGTAGGCGAGGAGCTGAGAGACGACGGCGGTATCGCCATGCTCACTGCACTGGGTTTGGTGATGCTTTATGTCGCGTTCCGCTTCCAGATCAAGTTTGCGTTGGGCGCGGTGATCGCCCTGGCCCACGATGTGATTTTCACTCTGGGTTTTTTCTCGCTTACAGGCCTGGAGTTTGACTTGACCGTGCTGGCGGCTCTTTTGGCGGTGGTGGGATATTCGCTGAACGATACCATCGTGGTGTCCGACCGCATCCGGGAGAACCTGCGAAAAATTCGTCGCGCCAGCCCCGGGGAAGTGATCGATATTTCACTGACTGAAACGCTTGGCAGAACACTGGTCACTTCATTGACCACCTTGCTGGTATTGGCCGCGCTCGCCTTGTTTGGCGGAGAAATGATTTTTGGTTTTGCCGTGGCGCTTTTGGTGGGTGTTGCGGTGGGAACCTATTCTTCTATGTATGTGGCGGCCACCACGCTATTACAATTGGGCGTGAGTAAAGAGGATGTCATGGTGCCCGAGCGCGAAGGTGCCGATCAGGAAGGCATAATGCCCTGAAAAGGGCGCCGGTGAGCGACCCTTAGGCGACAGACCACTTAACGAGTGGCAACAGTTGCCGCATGAGCTTGCTGTTGGCGCAGACCACATTACCACTGTCATACCAACCCTCACCGCCGGACAAGTCCGTTATCAGCCCGCCGGCTTCTCGAATCAGTAACGCACCAGCAGCGATATCCCACTGGTTCAGACCCATCTCCCAAAACCCGTCGAGGCGCCCGGCCGCGACATAGGCTAGATCCAACGCGGCAGCACCGGCACGGCGAACACCCATGGAACGGCTGGTAACTGCCGCGAGCGACTGCGTGTACCAGTCGAGATGTTCATCGCAGTGACCCAAAAATGGCACGCCGGTACCAAGAAGGGAATCGGTGAGCTCACGACGGTCGCCAACACGGATACGATGGCCGTTCAGCTGCGCGCCGCGACCGCGAGACGCAATAAATTCCTCTCGTCTTACCGGGTCGTAGACAACGGCATGTTCTATTGTGCCTCGATACAAGCAGGCAATACTGATCGCATAGTGAGGTATGCCCCTCAGAAAGTTGCTGGTGCCGTCCAGCGGGTCGATGACCCATGTGTATTCAGAGTCTTCATTCCCAGATACACCGCTTTCTTCGCATTCGAAGCGATGATCGGGGTAGGTCTTCGTCAGCTGATAGAGAATTTCCTTCTCCGATGCGATGTCGACCTCCGTCACAAAGTCTGCAGCCGCCTTCGCCTGATAGCCGACCCTATCCATATCGTCACTTGCGCGCACGATCAGATCTCCCGCTTTGCGGGCAGCTCGCAGCGCCATGGATGCCGTCGGTTCCATCGTGTGTCCAGTGTGTTGGGGCGGCGCATCATAACAGGGGCGATCGGGTGCGGATACGGCTTTGCTACACTCGCGGAGCTCATGTAGTAGACGTCCCTCCCAAGAGCCAATACATCATGAATCCTGACAACATCGATATTGTCCTGGTCCACACCACCCATAGTGGCAACATCGGAGGTGTGGCGCGCGCCATGAAAAATATGGGTCTGACTAGACTGACATTGGTGGCGCCAGTGGAATATCCAGCGCCCGAGGCGACCTGGCGCGCAGCGTCTGCAGTCGATGTTATGGAAAATGCGCGGGTGGTGGACACCCTCGAAGAGGCCATTGCGGACTGTCAATTTGTCGTCGGAACCAGTGCTCGAGAGCGCCGCATTCCCTGGCCTGTTCAGGATGCCCGCCGCTGTGCCGAGCGGGTCGCGACGCACTCTGCCTCTGAACGCGTGGCGATTTTATTTGGCCGCGAAGATCGCGGACTGCTCAACGAGGAATTGCAGCGCTGCAACCTGCACTGCCATATCCCCACGCATGAGGGCTATCCGAGTCTGAACCTTGCTATGGCAGTGCAAATCGTGGCTTACGAATGCCGAATGATGCAGTTGGATGGTCAAGCGGCTGTGGTTGAGGACGCGGAGTGGGATGCGCCTTTCGCTACCGCCGACGACATGACGCGTTTTTACGCTCACCTCGAGGAGACGCTCATCGATATTGAATTCCTGAATCCGGAGGCACCGCGCCAGCTGATGAGACGGCTAAAACGCCTTTATAACCGGGTCAGACTGGACGAGATGGAGCTTAATATTCTGAGGGGTATTCTCACCGAAACCCAGAAAACAGCGGGTCGAAGGGCCGACTAACACCACTTTGGCTTATTCTTGACTAAAATAGTCGGGAATAGGACAATCTGCTCCATGAAATTGACGACTCGAGGGCGTTACGCCGTCACTGCCATGCTCGATTTGGCTATCCATGCGGGGAGCCGACCCGTCTCTTTGGCGGACATTTCAGGTAGGCAGGAGATTTCCTTGTCCTATTTGGAGCAGTTGTTCGCTAAATTGCGCCGCGAACAGCTAGTAACCAGTGCCCGGGGCCCGGGCGGCGGTTACCGTCTTGCTCGCAGTGGTACAGACATTTTTGTCGCAGAAATTATTGATGCAGTAGATGAATCAGTGGACGTGACGAACTGCCAGGGACAAGGGAATTGCCATCAGGGTGAAACCTGCCTGACACATCATTTGTGGGAGGACCTGTCGGGGCAAATCCATGATTTTCTCAGCCAGATCAGTCTGGGTGATCTCATGGAGGGGCGGGGGCGTCGACCCAGCCGGCAGATGACAGACGGGGTGCTGCAAACCCTGTCTTTACGCTAGTGGATATGCGATCACTGAGTGAATCGCGATAGTCAACGTAACGAGAGAGATTGAGACGCTATGAACGCACCGGTGACAGTACAAACACCGATTTACCTGGACTACCTGTCTACGACGCCGGTTGACCCGAGGGTTGTGGAAGTGATGTCTGCCTGTCTTTCTACTGAGGGTGTATTCGGCAACCCGGCGTCCCGTTCGCACGTCTTCGGCTGGAAAGCGGAGGAAGCGGTAGAGAACGCGCGCAATCATGTGGCTGAGTTGCTGAACGCGGATCCACGGGAAATTGTTTGGACGTCCGGTGCCACGGAGTCAGACAATCTGGCGATCAAAGGCGTGGCCCACTTCTATCACAAGAAGGGCAAGCACATTATTACCTCCAAGATTGAGCATAAAGCAGTGCTCGATACATGCCGTCAGTTGGAGCGTGAGGGCTATGACGTTACCTATCTGGATCCAGACGAGCAGGGCCTGACCACGCCTGCCATGGTGCAAGCCGCGCTGCGTGAGGACACGATCCTGGTCAGCGTGATGCACGCTAACAACGAGATTGGTGTCGTCAATGATGTCGCGGGGATCGGTGAAATCTGCCGAGCGTCGGGCGTATTATTGCACGTGGACGCTGCGCAGGGGGCGGGCAAGGTTCCTCTCGACATGGAAACCATGAAGGTCGACCTCTTGTCCATGTCGGCGCACAAGATGTATGGCCCAAAGGGCGTCGGTGCGCTCTATGTTCGCCGCAAGCCGCGAGTGCGCCTCGAAGCGCAAATGCATGGTGGCGGGCATGAACGCGGCATGCGATCCGGCACTCTCGCCACGCATCAGCTGGTGGGTTTTGGCGAAGCAGCGCGGATTGCGCGAACTGAAATGTCGTCCGAGGCCGAGCGCCTGTCGGCGTTAAGACAGCGTTTTTGGGATGCGATTAACGATATCCCGGAGGTGCACATCAATGGTGATCGTGACCAGAGACTGCCCGGTGCACTCAACGTGAGCTTTGCTTTTGTTGAGGGCGAGTCGTTAATTATGTCGCTGCGGGATCTGGCGATTTCCAGTGGGTCAGCCTGCACTTCAGCAAGTCTTGAGCCCTCTTATGTACTGCGGGCTTTAGGTCTGAATGACGAGTTGGCGCATAGCTCACTGAGGTTCAGCTTTGGGCGGTTTACCACGGAGGCAGAGGTTGACCACGCGGCGCAGTCTGTCCGTCACGCCGTCGACAAGCTGCGCGAACTCTCGCCACTGTGGGATATGTATCAAGACGGGGTAGACCTCAATACGATTGAGTGGGCAGCGCACTAACGCTGTCTCAAAGGCTTTTGGGAGAAAATCATGGCATATAGCGAAAAAGTAATTGATCACTATGAGAACCCACGGAACGTCGGAAAACTCGATGAGGAGGAAGACAATGTGGGAACAGGCATGGTCGGAGCGCCTGCGTGCGGTGATGTGATGCGTCTGCAGATACAGGTGAGCGATGAGGGTGTCATCGAGGATGCCAAGTTCAAAACCTACGGTTGCGGCTCGGCTATTGCCTCGAGTTCACTACTGACCGAGTGGGTTAAAGGCAAGAATCTTGATGAGGCAGCTTCTATCAAGAACACCGAGATCGCGCAGGAGCTGTCTTTACCACCGGTGAAAATCCACTGTTCTGTGTTGGCTGAGGATGCCATCAAAGCTGCAGTGCAGAATTATCGGGACAAGCAGGACAGCTAATATGGCGATCAGCCTGACCAATGAAGCGGCGCAACATATCAGCCGCCAGCTTGCCAGCCGCGGCAAAGGCGAGGGGATCCGTGTCGGTGTGAAGACCTCCGGATGCTCCGGGCTTGCTTATGTTTTGGAGTTTGTCGATCAGGTCGAGCCGGAGGACGCCTTTTTTGAGTCCGACGGCGTAAAAGTTTTTGTTGATCCCAAAAGTCTTGTGTACCTCGATGGCACGATCGTCGATTTTGCGCGTGAGGGCCTAAACGAGGGTCTCGAGTTTCGTAATCCCAATGTTGCTGGAGAGTGCGGCTGCGGCGAGAGCTTCACGGTCTAAGCGTGAACGTCACCTCGGGCGCGACGGCGCGCGATTATTTTACTTTGTTTCAATTGGAGCCCAATTTTTCGCTGGACGAGACGGCGCTCGAACGGGCTTATCACTCGCTGCTGACCCAATTTCACCCTGACCGCTACGCGGGCAAACCTCAGGTGGAGCAGCGACTGGCGGCGCAATTTTGCGCTGACGTTAACAGCGGCTATCGGATCCTCTCCGACGAAGTCTCCCGTGCCGAATATCTGCTGAAGCAAGCGGGTGTTGATCTGGTCGCTGCGGAGCGTGCGGGCGTCGAATCCACCTTTTTGATGACGCAAATCGACCTGCGCGAGAGATTGGAAGAGCTCGATCAGGCCGATGTAGCCGGGCGGGAGTCATTGACTGAAGAAATTCAGGGGCATTACAGGGTGAGTCGCGACCAATTCGCAAGCGGCCTGGCCACGGCTGCGCACCCAGAGGCGGCACGGCGGTGGCAGGAGATGTGCTACCTCTCCAAGCTTCTGAGTGAGCCTAAGTTACGGGTAAGCTGACGATGGTGCTGTTACAGATTGCTGAACCCGGCGCTGCGCCTGAGAGTAGCGCCGAAAGACAGGTCGCTGTCGGCATTGACCTCGGCACGACCAACAGCCTGATCGCGCACTTCGACGGGACCGAGCTGAGTGTGCTGGCGGATGACGCCGGGCAGGCATCTTTACCTTCGGTGGTGTACTACGGCGCGGGGCAAACCGCGGTGGGTGCTGATGCAGAGCAATACGCGAGCGCTGAGCCGGGCAATACCATCGCGTCTGCCAAGAGAATGTTGGGACGGTCACGGCAGGAGTTTGAGGACGACCCCTATATACAGCTAGCCGCGGGTGAGGGGCTGGCGTTTGCCACTGATGCAGGTGCCAAGACACCCGTTGAGGTCTCAGCGGCGATCCTCAATGCTTTGAGGCACAGAGCCGAACGGCAGTTGACTGGCTCCATTGCCGGCGCCGTGATCACAGTGCCAGCCTATTTTGACGATGGGCAGCGTCAGGCGACCCGCCAGGCGGCGGAACTGGCGGGCATTAAGGTACTTCGGTTACTGAACGAGCCTACTGCCGCGGCAGTGGCCTATGGGCTGGATGAGCAGGCTGAGGAGTCATCCTTGCTGGCGGTCTATGATCTCGGTGGCGGCACCTTTGATATCTCATTGCTGCGCATGCGCGCTGGCTTGTTTGAGGTCCTTGCCACAGGCGGTGATAGCGCTTTGGGCGGCGATGATTTTGATCGAGCCTTGGCTGCCCACCTGCTAGAGGAGCTTTGCGTCAGTGAGCCGACAGCAGTGCAGCGACGTGTGGCCTTGGCGCTCGCGCGGGACGCGAAAGAGCGCCTCACAGACACGACCTCGGTAAGTCTTGATGTGGGTGGACTGCATGCCGTCAGCAGCGAGATCACGGTATCCAGAGCCACTTTGGAAACACTGCTTGCGCCCTATATCGAGCGCACCCTCGCCGCGTGCCGCCAGACACTCGCAGACGCTGATGTTGACGCCGTTGATCGCGTGGTCTTGGTTGGAGGATCGACCCGTACACCTGCCGTTCGTCAAGCTGTCGCCGACTGCTTTGGCCAGAATCCCCTCTGCAATCTTGATCCGGATCAGGTGGTGGCAATGGGAGCCGCGCGGCAGGCCGACATTCTGGTGGGTAACCGCCAAGGCGATGAAGCGCTGTTGCTCGACGTTATCCCGCTCTCGCTGGGTCTTGAGACCTATGGTGGATTGGTGGAGCGCATTATCGATCGCAACAGTACGATCCCTGTTGCGCGTGCACAGGAATTTACTACGGCTCGGGATGGCCAAACGGGACTGGTCGTGCACGTGGTGCAGGGCGAGCGAGAGCGCGTCGAGGATTGTCGCTCGTTGGCTCGTTTTGAATTAGCGGGTATTCCGCCAATGGTCGCGGGCGCTGCGCGCATTGAGGTGACGTTTCAGGTGGACGCTGACGGCATTCTTTCAGTGTCAGCGGTTGAGCAACAAACAGGTGCCCACAGCGAGATTGTGGTGAAGCCGGCCTTTGGTTTGGATGAAGCACAGATTACTGACATGTTGAAAGCAGGTTACGAGCACGCCAGCGAGGACATGTTGGCGCGCAAGCTTGGTGAGGCGCGGGTCGAGGCGGAGGCGCTGCTCGAAGGGCTTCAGGCCGCGATGACAGCGGATGGTGACCTGCTGTCCGCCGACGAATCTGCGGCGCTTCAGTCTGATATGAAAAATCTTGAGGCCGTAATGGCTACGAATCAGCCAGACGATATTCGTGAGGCAACCGAGATCTTGGGAAAGGCGAGCGAGGTGTTCGCAGCGCGCCGCATGGATCGCAGTATTCAGCAAGCCCTTCAGGGTGTTGCGCTCTCGGAGCTTGAGTCCGGTGTCGCAGAGGAATCCATACCGTGACAGAAATTGTTTTATTGCCCCATCATGAGATCTGTCCCGAGGGGGCTGTGATTGAGGCCGAGCAGGGTGAGAGTGTCTGTGAGGCGCTATTGCGCCATGACATTGCGATTGAGCACGCCTGTGAGATGTCTTGTGCCTGTACCACGTGCCACCTGATTGTGCGCGAGGGCTTTGAATCATTGGAAGAGGCCGACGAGCTGGAGGAGGACTATCTCGACAAAGCTTGGGGTCTGGAGCCCGAATCAAGGTTGTCCTGTCAGGCGCAGGTGGGTGACACCAATCTGGTGGTCGAAATCCCGCGCTACACGATCAATCACGCCTCGGAACGCCACTGAATTAGGGCTATTCCAGATGGCATTGTTGCCATGACACTGCAGGGTAAAACGCCTTATACTCCGCGCCCGCGAGGCAAGCACCTCGCCTTCATCAGTAGATATCGGAGAGCAACATGGCAGTGGAACGCACCTTATCGATTATCAAGCCAGATGCGGTAGGGAAAAACGTGATTGGCCAGATTATCAGTCGGTTTGAAGAGGCGGGATTGACCGTCGTAGCGGCCAAAATGCTGCACCTGTCAGATAATGTCGCCGGTGGCTTTTACGCCGAACACAAAGAGCGTCCTTTCTATCCGGACCTCGTCAAATTCATGACCTCAGGCCCTGTGATTGTGCAGGTGCTTGAAGGCGAGGGCGCGATCGCCCGAAATCGTGAGCTGATGGGCGCGACCAATCCTCAGGAGGCCGATGCTGGCACCATCCGCGCCGATTTTGCTCAATCGATTGACGCCAACGCAGTTCACGGCTCGGATTCACCTGCTTCGGCTGAGCGTGAAATTGCTTACTTCTTTGCGTCAAGCGAGATCTGCCCACGCTGAGGCATGGCCGGCTCTGATGCCATGACCGCAGCGGACCAACTTATCGCCACCACGCCGGCAACCGATCGGGTCAACCTTCTGGGTTTGACCCGGCAACAACTCGAAACCTTCTTCATTGACCTTGGCGAGAAGCGATTCCGCGCCCAACAGGTCATGAAGTGGATCCACCACCGTGGCGTGCGCGACTTTGAGGAGATGACGGACCTCAGTCAGGCACTTCGTACCCGGCTGGCAGAGATAGCCGACATCACACCGCCCGCCATTGCCGAACAGCACGATTCCCAGGATGGCACCAGAAAATGGGCCATCGCGGTCGACGGGGGCAGTTTGGTGGAGGCAGTCCTGATACCCGAGGGTGATCGCGCGACGCTATGTGTGTCGTCTCAAGTGGGATGCAGCCTCGATTGCACCTTTTGCTCTACGGGCAAGCAGGGTTTCCAGCGGGATTTGACCGCCGCCGAGATCATCGGTCAGGTGTGGCTAGCGATTAACTCCTATGATGCATGGCAGTCTGGAAAAGGCCGGGTGGTGACCAATGTCGTCATGATGGGCATGGGGGAACCATTGCTCAATTTCGATAACGTCGTCTCAGCGATGAGCCTGATGTGTGACGATCTGGCTTACGGGCTCTCCAAGCGCAAGGTGACGCTGTCGACATCGGGGGTAGTGCCCAATCTGGATCGGCTCGCCGAGTGGGCGGATGTCAGTTTGGCGGTGTCACTCCATGCGCCCAATGATGCGCTCCGAGATCAGATCGTGCCCATCAACCGTAAATATCCAATCGCTCGATTGCTGGCCTCCGCCAAGGCTTACCTCGACGCACAACCTGATAAAAAAAGGGTGGTTACCATCGAGTACACCTTGCTGGCAGGGGTCAATGACAGCGTCGAACAGGCGCGCGAGCTCGCCACTTTGCTTGAGAATTATCCCTGCAAGATCAACCTCATTCCCTTTAACGATTTCCCCAATTCGGGCTACCAACGTCCCAGTGGTAATGCGGTCAGTCGATTTTGGCAGGTGCTGACCGACGCCGGCTTTGTGGTGACGGTGCGCACTACCCGCGGCGATGATATTGACGCGGCCTGTGGTCAACTAGTCGGTGAGGTCGTCGATAGGACGAAGCGTGCAGAGCGCCACCGGGCTGGACGCGGCGATCATAGCCTGTTGGAATCGGGATGATGAAAGAGGACGACTTGTCACAAACTAATCCAGAGTTTGACTCGCGCATGGGCCGATCGGCGCCGGGCTACGGGCTGAGCCTGTTACATGGCGGCGTGATCACGGTCTTGATGTGCCTGATGGTCGGCTGCGTCACCGAGTACAGCGGCGGGACGCAGATGTCTTCTGACCCCGACGCCACGCTGGACAAGCGCGTGGCGCTCGCCCGGCAATATATTGGTGTGGGTGACTGGGAAAACGCCAAGCGTAACCTCGAGTTAGCGCAGGAAGTCGACCCAAATAGCGCCGAAGTTTTCGAGGCCTTCGCGCTCGTGTACCAGAGCACCGGCGAATTTGAGATGGCGGAAAATCAGTTTCTCGCGGCCTTGAAGGCAGACCCGGGGCTTTCCAGAGCACGCAATAATTACGCGGCTTTCCTTTATTCACAGGGGCGTTATATCGAAGCAGAGCGCGAGTTTTATCGCGTGACGGATGACACTCTGTACAGCGGTCGCCCCATGGCTTTTGTGAATTTGGGGCTGTGCCGGCTGCAGCTCGAGGACAGCCCGGGCGCCGAGGCGGCCTTTACCCGCGCCCTGTCGATGGATCGACGCAATCCGGTGGCGCTTCTGGAGATGGGTTTTCTTCGTCTGGAAGCGGGTGATACTGACGAAGCCTCGCGGTATCATGGCATCTACAGGACGGTCTCTCCGCAGCAATCGCCCCGGGGCCTGCTACTTGGGCTGGAAATCGCCGATGAAACAGGCGATCAGGATGCGTTGGGTAGCTATGAGTTGGCATTGCGTAATATGTACCCGGATTCTCTCGAGTACAGGGCCTGGATGGAGCGTCAGAGTCGATAACGAGTATTCGGTCTTGAAGCCGAATGCGAGAGGACAGTGGCAATGAACCAGCCTTCGCCAATAAAGCGCCGCGTAAGTAGACAGATTCAGGTAGGTGACGTGCCGATTGGCGGCGATGCTCCCATCGCCGTGCAAAGCATGACCAACACCGAGACCTGCGATGTTGACGCAACGGTCGCGCAGATTCATGCCATTGCTGCCGCGGGTGCCGATTTGGTGAGGGTCTCCGTGCCCAGCATGGAGGCCGCTGAGGCCTTTAAAGAGATTCGCCTCAGAGCCGGGGTCCCCTTGGTGGCGGACATTCACTTCGATCACAAAATCGCGCTCAAGGTCGCCGAGTACGGTGTCGACTGTTTGCGGATCAATCCCGGCAATATTGGTCGAGAGGCTAAAGTCAAAGAGGTGATTGCGGCGTGCCAGGATCGCGGTATCCCAATTCGCATCGGCGTGAATGCGGGATCTTTGGGTAAAGAATTACTCCGTAAATATCCCGAGCCCAACGCCGACGCTTTGGTGGAATCTGCGCTGAGAAATGTGGAGATACTCGATCGTCACGACTTTCAGGACTTCAAGGTCAGCGTAAAGGCCTCAGAGGTGTTCATGGCGGTAGAGGCTTATCGCAAGCTGGCCGAGCAAATTGAGCAGCCACTCCATTTAGGTATTACCGAGGCGGGTGGCACCCGCGGAGGTACTGTGAAGTCCGCGGTGGGGATCGGCATGTTGTTGATGGAGGGCATCGGCGACACCATCCGGATTTCACTGGCCGCGGATCCGGTGGAAGAGGTCAAGGTGGGCTACGAAATCCTCAAGAGCCTGAAATTGCGGGCCAATGGCATTAATTTTATCGCCTGTCCAAGTTGCTCGCGGCAGAATTTCGATGTCATCAGTACCATGAACGAATTGGAGAACCGTCTCGAAGATATCCGCACGCCCATGGATGTGGCGGTGATTGGTTGCATCGTCAACGGACCAGGCGAAGCGCGAGAGGCGGATGTTGGCCTGACAGGCGCCACACCCAACAACTTGATTTACATCTCAGGAGAGCCCGATCACAAAGTCAGCAACCAGGACTTTGTGGACCATCTTGAATCGGTGATTCGCGATCGCGCACAGGCCCTTGAAGTAGCGCGCTCGGAGCGGGAAGCCAACATCATCTCCAGTACACACTGAAGTCCACATCATGACAACTTTTCGAGCGATACGCGGGATGGTCGATATCCTGCCCGAGGACACCCCGCTGTGGCAGTCGATGGAGACCGCCGCGCTCGAGGTTTTGTCCAGCTATGGCTACGCCGAGATCCGCTTGCCGATTATTGAGCCGACGGAGCTGTTTGCGCGCTCTATTGGCGAGGTGACCGACATTGTCGAAAAAGAGATGTACAGCTTTGCCGATCGCAACGACGACGGCATGACGTTGCGCCCTGAAGGGACAGCGGGATGCGTGAGGGCGGTGGTGCAGCACAACCTTGCCGTGACCCCGCAGCGACTTTGGTACATGGGGCCAATGTTCCGCTACGAAAGGCCCCAGAAAGGTCGCCAAAGACAGTTTCATCAGTTGGGGGTAGAGGCCTTCGGCGTCGCAACGCCGGATCAGGATGCGGAACTGATCGCGTTGAGCCGGCAGCTTTGGCGGCGACTCGGTGTGGACGACGCGCTTAAGCTTGAGATCAACAGTATTGGTTCTGCGTCTGATCGGGCGCGCTATCGGGAGGCGCTGGTTGCCTATCTGGGTGATCGGCGTGAACATCTTGACGAAGATAGCCAGCGCCGATTGGAGACTAACCCGCTCCGCATCCTCGACAGCAAGAATCCAGACACCCAAGCGGTCCTCGATTCGGCACCCGTGTTGTCGGACTACCTCGATGCCGAAACCCTGGCTGAATTTACCGAACTACTCAGCCAGCTCGATGCGCTGGGCATAGCATATGAAGTCAATCCCCGCTTGGTGCGAGGTCTCGATTATTACAATAAAACGGTATTTGAGTGGACCACCGAGCATCTGGGAGCACAGAGCACCGTATGCGGGGGTGGCCGTTACGACACACTGGTATCGACGTTCGGCGGCAAAGATACGCCTGCAGCCGGTTTTGCAGTGGGCCTCGAGCGACTGATCTTGCTCATGCAGGCTCTGGAGATTACAGTCTCGGCCCCGGCAGACCTGTACGTTGTGACGGCAGGCGACGAAGCATACCGACACAGCCTGCCGAGACTGGATGCCCTGCGCCGGCAGTTCCCGGACCTTGATATTGTTCAGCACCTTGGTGGAGGGAGCTTTAAGAGCCAATTCAAGCGCGCGGACAAAAGCGGCGCGGCGTGGGCCTTGGTTTACGGTGATGACGAGGTGGCGAATAACCGAGTCACGCTGAAGCCCTTGCGGGCAGAGGCCGAGCAACAGACCATAACGGATGCCGAGCTGGAGACGTTTCTGGCCAGCTATCTAACAGCAGCACAAAGCGCCTGATAAGAGGAGTCGCGAGTGGCAGATCATATGGAGGACGAGGCGGATCTCGAAGCCCTGAAACGGTGGTGGGACGAGAACGGCAAAGGAATTATTGCTGCGGTGGTGGTGGCCGTGTCGGGCACGGTGGGTTGGAATTGGTATCAGGGCCAAAGTGTTTCAAAGACGGAGGCCGCGTCGGACCTCTACTCAACAATGCTCGCAATCCAGCTGGAAGGCGGGGATAGCGAAACGCTGACGGCGCTGTCTGCCCAGTTAAAAGAGGAACATAGTGGATCCAACTACGCGCGTTTTGGTGCCATGCTCGAGGCGAGGGTTGCCGTCGAGGCGAACGATCTGGACGCCGCCGAGTCCGCACTCCGGTGGGCACTGGCCGCCGGTGACACCCGCTCCGATATCGGTCAGCTGATCCAGTTACGGCTGGCACGGGTTATTGCTGCACAGGGAAAAGAGGCAGAGGCGCTGGCCATACTTTCTCAGGGGAGTGAGGCCTACCCTGTCGCTTATGCGCAGGCTGAGGGGGACATTCACTTGGCTGCGGGCCGCGCTGATGAGGCATTGGCGGCATATCGCCAGGGACGCGATCTGGCCACGGAGCTCGGCCAGTACAGCGTGGTGCTCGATAACAAGGTGCGGACTCTGGAGACGCGCCTGCCTGCCTCATCCGAGAGTGACGCTGCTGGGGATGCAAGCTGATGAGACGGCTGACGCGCACCGTGCTGGTAATGAGCTTTGCGCTCAGCGCCGGCTGTAGCACGATTACAGGATGGTTCAGTGATGATGAGTTTGATCCGCGTGAGCCCGTTGAACTGCAAAAGATCAACGAGCAGGTAAAACTCAAAAGCCGGTGGTCCCGCGGCGTGGGGGACGGTCAAGGTGACGGCCTCTACAAGATCAATCCCATTCTCGTCGGCGACAATATTTATGTCGCATCTGCGGAAGGCAAGCTAGCCTCAGTCGATGCGGAGGCAGGCCGGGTGCGCTGGAAAAATGATCTTGATCTGGCCATATCAGGCGGAGTGGGCCACCACCGGGACTCTATTTTTGTGGGTGCCTCAGAGGGGCTGGTGATGCGCTTGTCCGCGGATAGCGGCGAAGAGATCTGGCGCGCAATTGTCTCGGGTGAAGTGTTGTCCGCCCCTCAGGGTGATGGCCGCTATGTCGTGGCCCAGACTTATGACGGTAAGTTAATGGGTTTCGATTATGAAACTGGTGAGACTCGCTGGACTTATACCAGTGACGTGCCGGTGCTGACGCTGAGAGGCACGGGTACACCCATGATCCTGGGCGACAATGCCATCGCAGGCTTCGCTGACGGTAAGGTGGTCGCCGTAAATTTGCGCTCCGGTAACGTTGCTTGGGAAGCCCGGGTCGCGATTCCGCAAGGTCGGTCGGAAATCGAACGGATCGTTGATATTGACGGATCCATGGCGCTGCAGGGCAGTGACTTGTATGCCGCCAGCTATCAAGGCCGATTGGCGGCGATTGATACACGCTCAGGTCGGCGAGTCTGGCAGCGAAATGTGTCGTCGGTATCGGGAGTGAGCGTTGGCTTTGGCAATGTGTATGTCTCGGACGACGACGGCACCGTCAGTGCGTTCCTGCGCAATGGGCAAGGCGTCCGATGGCAGAACATTGATCTGGGTTTCCGCGAACTGTCTCGACCGACGCCGGTGAACAGCTACGTGGCAACCGTCGATTTTGAGGGATACCTGCATCTGCTGTCGCAGGTGGATGGCGAGATTGTGGGGCGCACCAAGGTGGACTCCAGCGGCGCCAGAGCTGACATGATCGCGCGGGGCAATCGGCTGTTTGTGTATACCAACGACGGCACCCTTAAAGCCTACGACGTCGAAGCGCGAAACTAATACGATGCTTCCTGTGCTCGCCTTGGTGGGCCGTCCCAACGTCGGCAAATCCACACTCTTCAACCAGCTGACTCGCAGTCGGGATGCGCTGGTGGCTGACCTGTCCGGTCTGACTCGTGATCGACAGTACGGCCAAGGGCGGCTGGATGATACCGCCTTTATCGTCATCGACACCGGTGGAATCTCGGGAGAGGAAGAGGGCATCGATGCGGCGATGGCGAGCCAGTCCATGGCGGCCATCTCCGAGGCAGATGTGGTTATGCTGTTGGTAGATGGCCGTGCTGGCCTGCATCCGGGTGATGAGGCACTGGTGGCGCACCTGAGAACTGAGGGTAAGCCATTTCATCTTGTGGTCAATAAAATCGACGGTGTGGGCGAAGATATCGCCGCCAGTGATTTTTATCAGTTGGGGGTTGATCACCTGCACACCATCGCGGCCTCCCACAATCGAGGCGTGCGGAAGCTCATTGCCACCGTTCTGGCACCGTGGTCGGAAGACGTTCTTGAGGATGCCCCAGTAGAAGACTCGGGCGGGATTCGCGTGGCGATTGTGGGCCGCCCCAATGTGGGCAAGTCCACGCTCGTCAATCGGCTGTTGGGTGAGGACCGAGTGGTGGTCTTTGATCAGCCCGGTACCACTCGTGACAGCGTCTACATCGATTACGAGCGCCGAGGCCGGCATTACACGCTCATTGATACAGCCGGAGTGCGGAAACGCAAAAACGTCCGCGAGGCGGTGGAAAAGTTTTCTATCGTCAAAACGCTGAAGGCGATTGCCGATGCGCAGGTGGTGATCCTCACGATGGATGCCCATGAGGGGCTTGTGGAGCAGGACCTTCACCTTTTAGGTCAATGTATCGACGCAGGCAGGGCGCTGGTCATCGCCCTGAACAAGTGGGACGGCATTGAATCAGACGAGCGGGACTGGATTCGTTCGGAGCTCCGCCGTCGGTTGCAGTTCATTGATTACGCCGATATTCACTTTATCTCAGCCCTGCACGGATCGGGGGTTGGCAAGTTGTATGGCTCGATTCACGCTGCTCACGATGCGGCAACCCGGTCTTTGAGCACGCCCCGCCTCACCCGGATCCTTGAGGATGCGGTCGCCAGTCATCCGCCACCCATGGTCAATGGACGACGGGTCAAACTCCGCTACGCGCATGCCGGTGGGCAAAACCCGCCCGTTGTGGTGATTCATGGCACCCAGACCGACGCGCTGCCTGCGAGTTACAAGCGCTATCTGGAAAAGATCTTTCGCCGGGAGCTCGCGCTTCATGGCACTCCCATTCGGATCGAGCTGCGATCTGGCGATAATCCGTACGCGGGAAAACGCAACAAGCTCACCCAGCGCCAGGTGCAGCGCCGCAGACGCATGGTGAGCCACATTAAGAAGTCAGAGAAGAAAGCGCGCCATAAAAAACGCGACGGGTGAGGGCGCTTTAAAGCGGCTCACCCTCGGGATACAGGGCGGCTTCCAGCTCGGCGAGGCGTTGTTGCAGCCGAGCGCGATCCTGAGCCTGCACGTTGATGTGCCCCACTTTCCGCCGGCTGCGGACTGATTTCGTGTACCAGTGCAGATTGACATCTTCCGCCTGCAACAGGAGGGCATCAGGCTCTCTTCCCAACAGATTCACCATGCCGGCATAACGCATGGGTCGGGTGTTGCCCGGCCGCGTGCCCGTAATGGCGCGAATGTGGTTGCTGAACTGGGAGGTCACGTCCGCGTCCTGAGACCAATGGCCACTGTTGTGGACTCGGGGTGCCAGTTCATTCACGCGCAGCGCGCCAGCCTCATCAAAGAGCTCGATAGACAGCACGCCGACATACGACCACTGCTCGAGCAGTGTTCGCGCAATGTGGTTTGCCTGCGCCTGCGTCTCTTCACTGATGTTGGCTGCTGGCACTTCCGAGGTCAGCAGAATTCCCTCGCGGTGACGGTTTTCGGCCAGCGGGTACAGTACGGTCTCGCCGTTCACAGAGCGCGCCGCAATCATCGATAGCTCGCGGTCAAAGTGAACGGCGCCCTCAACGACCAGTGCCGGCAGCGCATCCATCTGAGTTGCCAAGGCTTCGAGCGCCTGGGGGTCGCGAAGCAACCACTGATTTTGCCCGTCGTAGCCCTGCTCACAAGATTTGACAAAAGCGGGATAGCCCAGCGCTTCTACTGCAGCAACCAATGACGGTCTGTTGTCTACCAGTTTGAAAGGAGCAGTGTTGATTCCAAGGTTCTGGAGTGCGGTTTTCTCTCGGCCCCGATGTTGGCAAATGCGAATCGCTTCGGGGGAGGGCGCGACCAGACAGTGTTCGGCCAATCCCTCCAGCAAGTCTGCGCTCACATGTTCTTTCTCGACCGTGACGACGTCAGGGCGCCCGAGCGCCTCGAAGAGCGCAGCCGGTTCGGGGTAGTCATCTCGGGCTACAACGCGTCCCAGACCGGCAACACAATCCGTGCCCTCGCCCGGATCGGCGATGAAGGAGAAGTGGTGGCCCATTTCCCAGCCCGCCAGGGCCAGCATTCTTGCCAATTGGCCGCATCCGGCGATGGCAATCCGCATCAGTCGACGGCGTGAGGGACGGTGTCGGTTTGCCGAGCTCTCCAGTCCTGAATCGCTTCTGCCAGCGCGGCATCCGAGGTAGCCAGAATCTGTGCCGCCATCAAACCTGCGTTGAAAGCACCGGCTTCGCCAATTGCTTGACAGGCCACGGCCACGCCCTTGGGCATTTGTACCATCGAGAGCAAGCTGTCCATGCCCTTGAGTTGTTTGCTGGAGACGGGGACGGCGATCACGGGCAGATGGGTCATAGACGCCGCCATGCCGGCTAAATGCGCGGCGCCACCGGCGCCTGCAATGATGACCTTGAGGCCACGCGATGCTGCGCCTTCAGCAAAATCCACCAGTCGCGCGGGTGTGCGGTGCGCAGACACAACGCGGGTCTCGAACGGGACACCTAACTCGGTGAGCACGGTGGTGGCAGCTTGCATGGTTTCCCAGTCTGATTGGGACCCCATAATGATGCTGACCAGCGGTTCGCTCATGCTGTCTTCTCCTGACCGGTAGCGCAGTGGCGCGGGCAAGGGCCGAAGTCTAGGGGCAAACGCGACGACTTTAAAGAGAAGCCTTTCACGGCCAGACAAGCTATTTAGGTTATGAATGGTAAATATGAGATCTATTTGGTTTGAAAATAGTAAGCCGGCACCTAGACTGCCGGCATGTTGTGGATGCTGCTATAGCAGTGCAAATAAACAGGAGAGACACCATGTCGACGTACGCCGAGGCCATCAATGAGATGGAGGTCAGTTGCGGGCAATCCAATAACTGGTCAGATATCAGCCCTGAGTATGCTGCCCGCATGCGCTTGCAGAACCGCTTTAAGACCGGACTCGATATTGCCCGGTACACCGCAGCGATTATGCGTAAAGATATGGCGGACTACGACAGCGACCCGGGCCACTACACCCAGTCTCTGGGGTGCTGGCACGGCTTTATCGGGCAGCAGAAGCTGATCTCGATCAAAAAGCACTTCGGTACCACCGACAAGCGCTACTTGTACCTGTCAGGCTGGATGATCGCCGCGCTGCGCTCAGAGTTCGGTCCGCTCCCCGATCAATCGATGCACGAGAAAACGTCAGTCTCGGCGCTGATTGAAGAGCTCTACACCTTCCTGCGGCAGGCCGATGCCCGTGAGCTCGGTGGCTTGTTCCGCGCCCTCGACAAAGCCCGTGAGAGTGGCAACGACGTTGAGGTGCAAAGCATTACCAAGCAAATTGATGAGTTCCAGACCCACGTGGTGCCGATTATCGCTGACATCGATGCCGGATTCGGCAACGAGGAGGCCACCTACCTGCTGGCTCGACGCATGATCGAGGCGGGCGCCTGCGCTATCCAGATTGAAAACCAGGTCTCCGACGAGAAGCAATGCGGACACCAGGACGGCAAGGTGACGGTCCCCCACGCCGACTTTATCGCCAAGATTCGCGCGATTCGCTACGCCTTCCTGGAGCTGGGCGTGGAAGACGGCATTATCGTGGCGCGCACCGATTCGCTCGGCGCAGGCCTCACCAAGCAGATTGCGGTGACGCAGGAGCCAGGCGATCTGGGTGATCTGTACAACGGGTTCCTCGATGGCGATTACATCGACAGCGCTGATGACATTGCCAATGGCGATGTCGTGGTCAAGGCCAACGGCAAGTTGTTGAAGCCTGCGCGCCTGGCGTCCGGTTTGTTCCAGTTCCGCAAGGGCTCGGGAGAGGACCGGGTGGTACTCGACTGCATCACCTCTTTGCAGAACGGTGCTGATCTCCTGTGGATCGAAACCGAGAAGCCGCACGTCGGCCAGATTGCCTCGATGGTGAATCGTATCCGTGAGGTCGTGCCGGACGCCAAGCTGGTCTACAACAACAGCCCATCGTTTAACTGGACGCTCAGCTTCCGGCAGCAGGTTTTCGACGCCTGGTCCGAGGCGGGTCAGGACGTGTCGGCTTACGATCGTGAAGCATTGATGGACGCCAGC
>JACETJ010000069.1 GCA_013911345.1 Congregibacter sp. | reverse complement strand
TCGACATCCTCCAAAAGCGCCGTCCGGCGCAGGCGGACTGGTCGGCACAGTCAAAGACTACGCCAACTTCTGCGAAATGCTGCGCCAAAAAGGACAGTTCAGAGGGCAGCAAATCATTGGCCGTCCGATATTAGAACTGATGACGCGCAATCACCTGGGCAGCCAATCGCTGGCGCAGATGGCGGTTGGGGGGTTTTCAGAGACGAGTAACGAGGGCGTAGGCTTCGGATTAGGGTTCGCCAGCACCATCGATGCCGCCGCTTCGGGCACCGTCGGTGAAGGCGACTTTTATTGGGGTGGTCTAGCCTCCACGCTGTTTTGGGTGGACCCCGTGGAAGATCTTTATGTGATCTTCATGACGCAACTGATCCCCTCTTCCACTTTCAATTTCAGAGGCCAGATCAAAAATTTGGTGTACGGAGCGCTGTCCTAGGCGCCTATTGACCCGCGGGCAGGGAAACGCGGGGCAACTGCCTGAAAAATAAAAAGCCCGCCTAGTGCGGGCTTTGATATTGATGGCGGAGAAGGAGGGATTCGAACCCTCGATACGCTATTAACGTATACTCCCTTAGCAGGGGAGCGCCTTCAGCCACTCGGCCACTTCTCCTGAATTGTTTAGCTTTCCTCGCGCTCTTCTGCAGCCGCTTCTTCAATCCGATTGAGGATCTCTTCGCGGTGCACTGCCACCTCTTTAGGTGCATTCACGCCTATACGCACCTGATTGCCTTTGACACCGAGCACGGTAATCGTGACATCGTCACCGATCATCAGGGACTCACCGACTCTGCGTGTCAAAATCAACATGGCTCACTTCCTTGTTCCGAGGCTCCCGCTCTCCAGCGGGGCTTACTGATCCCTGCACCTCAGTGGGGGATGCTTATTCGATCTCGACTGTATCAAGACCGAAGGCAGAATGCAGGCTCCGTACGGCCAGTTCAAGGTATTTTTCTTCGATGATCACTGAGATTTTGATCTCTGAGGTGCTGATCATCTGAATGTTCACACCGACATCTGCCAGCGCCTTGAACATAGTCGCTGCTACACCAGAGTGAGAGCGCATGCCGACACCCACTACCGATACTTTCGCAATATGGTCATCGGTTAGAACCTCGCCGGCACCCAGCTCGGCAACAATCGGCAGTAAAACAGCCTCGGCCGCCTCCATGTCGCCGCGCGCAACAGTAAAGGTGAAGTCGGTCGCATTTTCGCCCCGGTTGTTCTGAAGAATGACATCCACCTCAATATTGGCCTCGCCCACCGGACCAAGAATGCGATACGCCATACCCGGGTTATCGGGCACGCCGATCACGGTCAATTTGGCCTCGTCGCGATTGAAGGCAATCCCGGCAATAACAGGTGCTTCCATGGAGGCATCCTCCTCAGTCGTAATCAGTGTTCCGGGGCCTTCCTCAAAACTGCTCAGCACCCGCAACGGAACTTTATATTTGCCCGCAAATTCTACCGAGCGAATCTGTAGCACTTTCGATCCCATGCTAGACATCTCGAGCATTTCTTCAACGGTGATGCGATCCAGTCGTTTCGCTCCGTCAACCATTCTGGGGTCGGTCGTATAGACACCATCCACATCAGTATAAATCTGGCACTCCGTCGCTGAGAGCGCCGCTGCCAGCGCCACAGCGGTGGTATCGGAACCGCCCCGACCTAGTGTCGTGACATTGCCGTCAACGTCGACACCCTGAAAACCTGCGACCACTGGCACGCCACCCGCATCCAGCTCGGACTTCAAGGTACCCAGCTGGATATCCTGAATGCGGGCCTTGTTATGCGCACTATCGGTCAGAATACCGACCTGATTACCGCTGTAGGACTTCGCCCTTACAGCACGCTCGCCCAGTGCCATGCTCAGTAGGGCCGTCGTGACTTTCTCGCCAGTACTGAGCAGTGCGTCCAGTTCACGCGGCGTGGGAGTTGCCTGAATCTCTCTCGCCAATCCCAGCAACCGGTTGGTTTCACCCGACATCGCCGACACCACCACGACCACGTCGTGGCCTTCGCTTTTAAAGCGAGCCACTCGGTCAGCGACCGCACCAATCCGCTCTGCCGAGCCGACCGACGTGCCGCCGTATTTTTGGACAATAAGCGCCATAACTCACGCGGTGTGTCTAGGAATGGGCGCGTATTTAACACGATTAGTGGCTCGGTGAGAACCGGCAGCGACTGATGCGCCAACAAATCACGCGACAGATGACTCAGAGTCGCAATCTGTCTGACCAACGGTCACTCAGACTGGCATCAACCGAGTTGCGCGGCGACCCACTCAGGCAGCGAAGCGAGCACCACCGGCAGGGCTGCTACGTCAGAGCCGCCTCCCTGCGCCATGTCAGGTCGTCCACCACCCTTCCCACCCAGCTTACCGGCAAAGTGTTTGATCACGTCACCCGCTTTGACTCGGTCAGTAGTATCGGATGTCACGCCCGCCACCAGGGCAATTTTTCCGTCTTCGACGGCAGCGAGCAGGATGACGCCGGTTCCAAGCTTGTTCTTGCACTGATCCAACGTGTCGCGAAGCGTCGAGGCCGTGGCACCCTCAATCTGGGCGCCAAGCACCTTGATTCCCTCGACCTCCACGGCATCCTGCGTCAAGTCGCCCCCTGTTGAGGTCGCCAGTTTCTGACGCAGTCTGGCGGACTCTTTCTCAAGGTCCCTCACCTCGGCACGCAGCGCCTCGACTTTGCCAGACGCACTCTCTGGAGTGGCCTTCAAGGCACCGCAAACTGATTGCATCGCGTGTGACATGGCCGATACATGAGCCAGCGCAGCTTCACCCGTGACCGCCTCAATTCGCCGGACACCGCTTGCCACGCCCGCCTCACTAGTAATCCAAAAGAGGCCAATGTCGCCAGTACGCGAGACATGGGTACCACCACAGAGTTCTACCGAGAAGCCGTCAGCGCCCATCGTCAGCACCCTGACCTCGTCGCCATATTTTTCGCCAAACAATGCCATGGCACCCGCAGCGACGGCGTCGTCCATGCTCATCAGCTCGGTCGATACCTCAGCGTTCGCGCGTATCTGGTCGTTCACCATGGTGGTGATACTGGCGAGGGTTTCAGTTGATACCGGCTCGCCGTGTGAAAAATCGAAGCGCAGCCTTTGGGAATCGACCAGCGAACCTTTCTGCAGAATGTGGTCTCCCAACTCCCGCCGCAGTGCCTCGTGGAGCAAGTGCGTCGCAGAGTGGTTAAGCCGTGTCCGGTTGCGCAACGCGGCGTCGATCTGGCTATCAACCCTGTCGCCCATCTTGATCGAGCCCGACGTCACGGTCACATGATGTAAATGGTGCCCCTGCGCCTTGGTGGTGTCGGTGACATCTACCGCCCCGTCAGCCGCTGTTAGACGACCGCAGTCACCCACCTGTCCACCGCTCTCTCCGTAGAAAGGTGTGCGGTCCAGAATCACGACGCCGGACTGATCCGCCTCCAGTGCCTCTTGCTCGACGCCCTCGACTAAAATCGCGAGTACAGTGCCTTCAGCCTGATCAACCTCGTAACCCAGAAAGTCTGTCTCGCCGTCCAGCGTGATGCTCTGGCTATAATCTACTTTGAATCCTGCATGATCCTGAGATCGCTGCCGTTGCGACGCCATCGCCGCCTCGTATCCTTCAACATCCAGATCCAGTCCTCGCTCGCGAGCGATATCATTCGTCAGATCAACGGGAAATCCGTATGTGTCATAAAGCTTGAAGACCACATCACCCGGGATGGTCCGGTCAGCAATCTGCTCCAGTGCCTCCTCAAGAATCGCCATGCCATTGTCGAGCGTCCGGGCAAATTGCTCTTCCTCGCCCTGCAAGGCCGCCGTGATTGCAGACTGCTGGGAGGCGAGCTGTGGATAAGCCTCTCCCATTTGCCCGATCAGATCGGGCACCAGCTGAGCAAAAAAGGGCTCCTTGGCGCCCAACTTATTTCCGTGTCGAATGGCACGACGAATAATCCGCCGCAGTACGTAGCCCCGCCCCTCGTTACCCGGTGTGACACCATCTGCAATCAGAAACGCCGTAGAACGAAGGTGATCCGCGATCACTCGCAGTGACTTGTCTTCGGGATCTCTTGCACCCAACTGTTTCGCGACGGCAGTGATCAGGGCAGTGAACAAGTCGATTTCATAGTTGGAATGCACGTGCTGCAGCACCGCAGCGACGCGCTCCAAACCCATTCCCGTGTCAACAGAAGGCGCAGGTAGGGCGTGCAGTTCGCCCTGAGCATCGCGGTTGTATTGCATGAACACCAGATTCCAGATCTCGATGTAGCGATCAAGATCGTCATCCTCGCTACCCGGGGGCCCACCCGGCACATCCGGGCCATGATCATAGAAAACCTCTGAGCACGGACCACAAGGGCCGGTGTCACCCATCTGCCAAAAGTTGTCTTCGTCCAGTCGTGAGAGTCGCGCAGGGTCGACCCCTATTTCCTCGACCCATATTTGCGCCGCTTCGTCGTCAGTGATGTGCACCGTGACCCACAATCGCTCGGGGGGTAACTGCAGCGTCTCCGTCAAAAACTGCCAGGCAAATTGAATTGCCTCGCGTTTGAAATAGTCGCCAAAGCTGAAATTGCCCAGCATTTCGAAAAAAGTATGGTGCCGCGCTGTGTAGCCCACGTTCTCGAGATCGTTGTGTTTACCACCCGCTCTGACGCACTTTTGAGCCGTCACTGCCCTCTGATAAGGCCGTTGCTCCAGACCGAGAAACGTCTCCTTGAACTGGTTCATTCCCGCATTGGTAAACAACAGCGTGGGATCATCCGCTGGCACTAGCGAGCTGGAGTCGACCCGCGTGTGCCCCTGCGCCTCAAAATAACTGAGAAATGCTTCGCGGATTTCAGCGGTGTTCATGGAGGCTTCTCTTGCTTATGTGAGAGTCAGAGGCAGTGGCAGCTGATCAGTTCAGGCCAGCGGTCAGCTGGCCTTCTGTCATCTCGCGCCCGGCCAGAATATGAAGATGAAGGTGGAAGACAGTTTGGCCTCCCCCCTCACCGTTATTGATCACCAATCGGAACGCATCCCCAACACCGAGATCTTCGGCGACACGTCCCGCCACGAGCAAAAGGTGGCCCAATAGCACCTGATCATCAACGCTCGAATCCACTAATCGGGGAATGGGCTTGCGCGGAATGATCAGCACATGGGTGGGCGCCTGCGGGTGAATGTCGCGTATCACCACGCATTGATCGTCCTCATAGAGAAACTGAGTGGGGATCTCACCCCGAGTGATCTTGCCGAAGATGGTGTCTTCCATGGTAATCGGTTCAGTCCAGCTTCTCGTCGGCGGTCAGGGCACGAGCCTCTTCCTCCAACATCACAGGGATACCGTCTCGGACCGGATAGGCCAGCCCACTCGCTTTACACATGAGTTCTTGTGTCTCCTCGTTATAGACCAGAGGCGCCTTACTGACCGGACAAACGAGGATATTGAGCAACTTGGGATCGAGCACAGGTTTATCCTGCCACTTTAAAACGCAAAGTATACGGCCTTGTCACCCGGAGAGCACCGTCTCATCCCTTCTAGGCGTGGACACCCAATGCTAACGCCACGCTCAATCGGGCATCGGGGGGACCAGTAGCTGAGGATCAATGCGTTGGTTGAACCAGCTCATGCGCCAGTCGAGATGAGGCCCGGTCGCCCTGCCGGTCGCGCCAATCGCGCCAATCAGATCGCCGGGCTTCAGTTGCTCACCGACGGAGACGGAGACCTCACTCAGATGAAGGAAAGAGGAAGAGAGCCCGTAGCCGTGGTCTAGGATGACGGTTCCCCCGGAAAAAAATAGATCTGGCTCGGCCAAAGTGACCTCACCGGCAGCCGGCGCAGTGACCAGCGTGCCGGTCGGCCTCGCAACGTCTACCCCATAGTGGGGCGTGCCCGGAGTGCCGTTGTAAATACGCTGGCTCCCGTAGACGCCGCTGATGCGGCCTGTCGCCGGCCAGATGAAACCGTCACGAACGGCACGATAGCCGTCATCGATTGGCAATCGTTGTGCTTTAGCGGAGCCGACTTTGGCTCGCTCCGCACGAATGCGCTCTAGGTGCTCCTCACTCGGTGTTACCGTTTGCTGAGGCACCCCGTTGATCGTCTGTAATCGATACTCGCGTGGCACCACCACCACAAGCTGCTCGCACACCTCATTGGTAGTGATCGTCAGTAGATTGTTGGCCGGCATGTCTCGACCCAGACCCAACAGGAACCCCCCATCAGGTAATACTGGAACCGTCATATCTGAAAAGGTTACGCTGGCAGAAGGCTCGGTTTTTCCCCACAGCATGCCCCCCTGAATCGCATTGCCCCCAAGGGTGGTGCAAGGCTCTGCCCCCGCGCCGCCAGCCCAGCAGACTGTCAGCGCCAGCAAACTGGCGCGTGCGCTACGAGCGCAGCTGCGTGGCCACAGAATCGATGGCTTGATCATGCTGGTCACTTTAACCTCTCATCAACAAGATGAACGCATCTTCGAGTCGCTTCTGCATCTTGGCGCGATAGCATCTCACCGGGCAGATCTTATTACAGCCACCATGCGTCGTGTTCCAGTATCAACTAAGTGACACCCTTTCCTCTTCCGAGATGTGCAGCACAGGGAGGCACTCTGAACATTCACACACAGCAGTAGCGGCTCTACACTCCACATATGGGCCGCTACCGACCACCCCGCCCTGCGGGATCTCCGTATATCACCCCCGAAGGTGAGAAGACGCTGCGGACCGAACTCCATGAATTATGGAAAGTCGAACGGCCCGAGGTAACCAAAGCTGTATCAGCCGCAGCGGCCAATGGGGACCGCTCGGAAAATGGCGACTATATCTACGGTAAGAAACGGCTGCGCGAAATCGACTCCCGAGTGCGGTTTTTGCGCAAGCGGCTGGATGCACTGCAAGTCGTTGAGGGCCCTCTGGGGGACCGCGGTAAGGCGTGGTTCGGCGCCTGGGTCACGCTTGAGGACGAGGCGGGTCAAGAGCAGGTGTGGCGGATCGTGGGCCCGGATGAGTTTGACCT
>JACETJ010000068.1 GCA_013911345.1 Congregibacter sp. | reverse complement strand
GCACACGCCCGTGAGGACTTCACTGAGCGCGATGATGAGAACTGGCTGTGCCACTCCATGTATCACAGCGAGGGCAAGCAAGTGTCCAAGCGCAGCGTCAACTTTACCCCGCAAACCGTTGAAACCTTCCAGCCGAAGGCGAGAAGTTACTGAGTTTTTCAGGAGCGATAGCAGATGCTACAGGTCAGCCTATACCGTTATAACCCCGAGACCGACGAAGCACCGTTCATGCAGGATTTTTCTGTCGACACGGGCGGACGCGACTTGATGGTGCTCGATGTGCTGGAGCTGATTAAAGCTGATCATGACGGCAGCGTGACCTATCGTCGGAGTTGTCGGGAGGGCGTCTGCGGATCGGATGGCCTTAACATGAACGGTAAAAACGGCTTGGCGTGCATCACACCGCTCTCGGAGTCCGTCAAGGGTGAGAAGCTGGTCATTCGGCCCTTGCCAGGTCTACCCGTGATTCGGGATCTTGTCGTCGATATGAGCCTGTTTTATGCGCAGTACGAGAAGGTGCAGCCCTATCTGCAGAATCCAACACCAGCGCCGGCTATCGAGCGGCTTCAGTCTCCTGAGGAGCGGGCCCAGCTGGATGGCTTGTATGAGTGCATTCTCTGCGCCTGTTGCTCCACCAGCTGCCCCTCGTTTTGGTGGAATCCCGATCGATTTGTGGGCCCCGCGGGGTTACTGCAGGCCTATCGCTTCCTCGCCGACAGTCGAGATACCGCAACAGAAGAGCGACTGGCCAAGTTGGACGACCCCTTTAGCGTATTTCGCTGTCACGGCATTCAGAATTGCGTCAATGTGTGTCCGAAGGGTCTGAATCCAACTAAAGCGATTGGTCACATTCGCACCATGCTGCTGAATCGCGCTACCTGACACTGCGGGTATATCGGCAGCCGTGAGAGCTGCTATATCTGACTTTCATAATCGAGCGCCAACTTTCCCGCGTGGGTTATGAGTTACATAACTCAAAGTTATATATGTGGCGGCAAGCCCTTAAAGTGTGCGTATTTCCGCCGTTTGTGGGGGAAGGCTGGCGTCAACGAATAGTGAGTAACCTACACTACCCCCATCGAGCGGCTGACACGCGCCGACGTTGAGTTACGGACTCACGGACGCTTCAGGGGGGCTAAAGTGACACAGGCGACGCCTTTACCCGGGATGCTAGCGCAATGGGCGACCTCCCATATTGCGGGTGGCAATGCCGAGTATGTGGACGCTCTTTACGAGCAGTATCTCCAAGACCCCAACGCCATCCCTCCTGAGTGGCGAGACTATTTTGATCAATTGCCCCGCGTAGCTTCTGACACCGCTGCGCTGCACGACGTTCCTCATTCGGTGCTACGCGACAGGTTTGCCCGCATCTCGAAGATGCGGGTGCGCACCGATGCGACGGTGGCGCAGGATTCCCACGCCACAGAGTACGAGCGGAAGCAGGTTCGCGTGATGCAGTTGATTTCTGCCTACCGCCAGCGCGGTCACCAGGAGGCCCGGCTGGATCCGCTTGCGTTAGCGGAGCGTCCACCCGTGCCGGATTTGGATCTGACGTTTCATGAGCTGAGCGAGGCTGATTTAGACACCACGTTTCAGGTCGGGACCGTCTACTTCGGGCGGCCTGAGGCAACCCTGGCAAACATTCGAGACGATCTAGTCGCCACCTATTGCGGGACTGTAGGTGCGGAATTCATGCATATCGTGAATACCGAAGAGCGACATTGGATTATGAGTCGCATGGAGGCGGTGCGCAGTGCGCCTGATTTTCCTGCCGAGCAGCGACTGAATATTCTGCGCCAGCTCAACGGAGCAGAAGGCCTAGAGCGCTCTCTGGGCTCTAAATATCCGGGCACCAAAAGGTTTGGGCTTGAGGGTGGCGAAAGCCTTATCCCCATGATGAGCGAGGCGATTCAGCGTATTGGGGGATATGGCGCCAAGGAGATTTGTATTGGTATGGCGCACCGCGGGCGCCTCAATGTGCTGGTCAATATCTTGGGAAAAAACCCGGTGGACCTTTTCGACGAATTTGAAGGCAGGGTGAGCTATAGCGGTTCTGGAGATGTGAAATATCATCAGGGCTTCTCATCAAACATGATGACCCCGGGGGGAGAGGTGCATTTGTCGCTCGCCTTCAACCCATCTCACCTGGAAATCGTCTCACCTGTTGTAGAGGGCTCCGTTCGCGCGCGCCAGGATCGTCGCCAGGATCCGGCTGGCGAGACGGTCGTGCCTATCGTGCTCCATGGCGACGCGGCATTCGCGGGTCAAGGGGTGGTCATGGAGACTTTTCAGATGTCTCAGACCCGTGCCTATCGCACCGGCGGCACGCTGCACATCGTGTTGAACAACCAGATAGGCTTCACAACCAGTGAGCCTGCCGACGCGCGGTCAACAGAATACTGCACGGATATTGCGAAGATGGTTCAGGCGCCCATATTCCATGTCAATGGCGATGATCCCGAGGCAGTGGTTTTCGCTACCCAACTCGCGGTGGATTATCGGAGCCAATTCAACAAGGATGTGGTCATTGATCTCGTCTGCTACCGCCGTCGCGGCCACAACGAGGCAGATGAGCCGTCGGTCACGCAGCCGGCGATGTACGACAAAATCAAATCCCATCTGTCGACTCGTACGCTCTATGCCCAGCGGTTGATTACTGAAGGTCTTCTCACAGCGGAGCAGGACGAAGCTTGGGTCGATCACTACCGAGAGGCGCTGGAGCGGGATGAGCCCTTGGTGAGCTCTCTGGTGTCTGAGCCCAACAAGGCGCTCTTTGTCGACTGGTCACCATACATTGGGCATCGCTGGGATGTGGCTGCAGAAACAGCCGTACCACTCCCTGAGTTGAAGGCGCTGTCGGAGCGCTGCAATGCGGTCCCCGAAGGCTTTTCTGTTCACCGCGTTGTGAAGAAATTGATGGACGATCGGCTCAAGATGGGCGCTGGAGCCCAGGAGGTGAACTGGGGGTTTGCGGAGACCATGGCTTACGCCTCTTTATTGGAGGAGGGGTATCCCGTACGGCTCACTGGGCAAGACGTTGGACGCGGCACGTTCAGTCATCGGCACGCGGTGCTTCACAATCAGCGTGACGGGCAGGCTTATGCGCCGCTTCAGCAGCTCAACGAACAGCAAGCGCCTCTCAGGATTTATGACTCCCTGCTCTCTGAGGAGGCTGTGTTGGCATTCGAGTATGGCTATGCCACCACGTCGCCTGGAGGCTTGGTAGTTTGGGAGGCCCAGTTTGGAGATTTTGCCAACGGGGCTCAGGTCGTCATTGACCAGTTTATCTCCAGTGGTGAGAACAAATGGAACAGGTTATGCGGGCTGACGATGTTGTTGCCCCATGGGTACGAGGGGCAGGGTCCGGAACATTCGTCTGCCAGACTGGAGCGCTTTCTGCAGCTGTGTGCTGAGGACAACATTCAAGTTTGCATTCCGAGCACGCCCGCGCAGGTCTTCCATATGTTGCGCCGCCAGGCTGTGCGGCCGCTTAGGAAGCCGCTTATTGTGATGACCCCCAAAAGCTTGTTGCGGCACAAGGAGGCCGTGTCTCAGCTCGAGGAACTCGCTGAGGGGGCATTCCAGACTGTCATTGACGAGACGGATGCGCTCGACCCATCGGCAGTCAAGCGAGTGGTGCTCTGTTCGGGAAAGGTCTTTTATGACCTGCGGGCGGCTCGACGTGAGCGAGACATTGAGGATATTGCAATCGTTAGAATCGAGCAGATGTATCCGTTTCCGCGTTTTGATCTGCAGGCAGTGCTCTCGCGGTATCCCAACCTTGAGGACGCTGTCTGGGTTCAGGAAGAGCCGAAAAATCAAGGCTCCTGGTATGCCATGCAGAGCCGTTTGGCTACTGCAGTGCGCAAAGAAAAAGTCGACGTCTATCTTCGCTACGTCGGCAGGGAGCCCTCGGCATCTGCAGCAGCAGGCTACTCAGCATTGCACCTGCGTGAGCAGGAAGAATTTATCAATGAGGCTCTGGGTCCGATGCCCTGGGGCTTTTAACAAGAGGATGCTGTGATGACAGTCGAGATAAAGGCACCTGCCTTTCCGGAGTCCGTTGCAGATGGGGTCGTCTCTGCCTGGCACAAGGGGCCCGGAGACAGCGTCGCCCGTGATGAGCTGCTGGTGGAAATCGAAACCGATAAGGTCGTGATGGAGGTCGTTGCGCCAGCGGCCGGTGTGATTGAAACCATCATGGCGGCTGAAGGGGAGACGATCACCAGTGAGATGCTGTTGGCGACACTATCTGCCGGTGCTGACGGGGTGCAAGTATCTGAGCCGCCTGAGTCTGAAGAATCCGCGGCAGAGATTAAAAGCGGTTCTGTTGAGTCGATACCGATGGGGCCTGCCGTTCGAGCATTGTTGGATGAGCATGACCTCTCTCCTGAGGAAATCGAGGCGACGGGAAAGGGTGGGCGACTGCTGAAAGAAGACGTTATGGCGCATCTGAAGCGGCAGCCAGAACGACAGTCCGCGCAGCAGCCCGCGCCAGTCAGGCCGGTGCAGCAGGCGGCTGTTCCCGTACCTGCTGCTGCCGACCTTAATATCGACGGGCCCACCAGCGAGCGGATTGAGAAGCGAGTCCCAATGACGCGAATGCGGGCGCGAATTGCGGAGCGGCTGCTGGGCGCCACGCAACAAACCGCCATGCTCACAACATTTAATGAAGTGAACATGGCGCCACTCATGGCGTTGCGCCGTCAGTACCGTGATGAGTTTGAGTCGGTGCACAATGGCACCCGGCTTGGCTTTATGGGATTTTTCGTGAAGGCGGCTTGCGAGGCGCTGAAGAGGTTCCCCGAGGTCAACGCGTCTATCGACGATAACGATGTGGTCTACCACGGCTATCAGGATATCGGTGTGGCGGTCTCGGTTGACGAGGGGCTGGTGGTCCCAGTACTCCGGGACGCTGATTTTATGAGCATTGCCGATGTCGAGGCGGCTATCGCCAGCTTTGGCAGCAAAGCCAGAGACAAAAAACTGACTATTGAGGAGATGACCGGTGGTACCTTCACGGTATCCAACGGGGGTGTATTTGGCTCGCTGCTGTCCACGCCCATTCTCAATCCGCCGCAAACGGGCATCCTTGGCATGCATACGATTCAGGAGCGGCCGATTGCGATGGATGGAGAGGTCGTCATACAGCCGATGATGTATCTTGCGCTCTCTTATGATCATCGCCTGGTCGATGGCAAAACAGCCGTTCAGTTTTTGGTCACGATTAAGGGCCTGATAGAGGATCCGGCGCGGATCCTTCTGCAAATCTAAAAGGGGATATACGTTGTCTAACCCATTCGATGTGATCGTTATTGGCTCGGGGCCTGCCGGGTATGTCTGTGCGATTCGCTGTGCGCAGCTGGGGCTGTCGACTGCTGTGATCGAGCAAAATGTAAATGAGCAGGCTCAGCCTTTATTAGGTGGCACCTGCCTTAACGTGGGCTGTATTCCTTCAAAGGCGCTGCTGGATAGCTCGCATCGTTATGCTGAGGCTAATGGGCATCTAGCCGATCACGGTATTGGTGTGAGTGGCGTATCGCTTGATGTGGCGGGCATGATGGCCCGCAAGGACAAAATTGTGTCCCAGCTGACCGGGGGTGTTTCCGGCCTGCTTAAGGCTAATGGCGTGACGGTCATCACCGGGTCTGCGGTACTGCTGGCGGGTCGGCAAGTCGAGGTCACAGACGCTTCGGGTGAGAAGAGCACCCACACTGCTGACAATATCGTCCTGGCTGCAGGGTCCGAGCCTGCAGCGATTCCGCCCGCGCCGGTAGACGGCGATCGAGTGGTCGATTCAACCGGGGCTTTGTGTTTCGAGGCCGTGCCGGATCGTCTGGGTGTGATTGGTGCGGGGGTGATCGGACTCGAACTGGGCAGCGTTTGGGCGCGTCTCGGTGCAGATGTCGTCATGCTGGAGGCCATGGATCAATTCCTGCCGAATATGGACGATCAAATTGCCGCGGAGTCAGCGAAAATCTTTGCCAAGCAGGGTTTGGACATACGGCTAGGGGCCCGAGTCACTGATGTGTCCGTGGACGGCGAAAAGGTCTCTGTCACCTACACGCAAAACGATACTAATGAGACCCTGGTATTTGACAGGCTCATTGTTGCCGTAGGTCGGACTCCGCGCACAGAGAAGCTGTTCGCAGCCGACTCTGGGGTGACGGTGGACGAGCGCGGGTTTGTGTTCGTGAATGATTATTGCGCGACTGAGGCGCCGGGTGTGTGGGCGGTGGGCGACATCGTGCGTGGTCCAATGCTGGCGCACAAAGGTTCTGAAGAGGGTGTGATGGTGGCCGAGCGTATTCACGGTAAGCCCGCGCAACTGAATTACGACGTGATTCCGTCCATTATCTATACCCACCCTGAAGTCGCCGCGGTCGGCAAAACCGAGCAAGAACTCAAAGCCGAGGGCGTTGACTATAAGGTAGGGTCATTTCCCTTTGCCGCGATCGGCCGGGCAATGGCCTCGGGTGAAACGGAGGGTATGGTCAAGATTCTGTCGGATGCGGACTCAGACCAGATTTTGGGCGCCCACGTTGTAGGCCCGTCTGCGGCGGATTTAGTCCAGCAGATCGTCATCGCCATAGAGATGGCGGCCAGCACAGAGGATCTTCAGCTGATGGTCTTTGGCCATCCCACGATGTCTGAAGCGGTGCATGAAGCCGCTTTGGCAGTTGATGGCAGAGCCATTCATATGGTGAATCGCGCCAAGCGTTAACAAAGCGGTGATGTGGTTCCAGTTGCCCGAGACTGGAGCTGTGCGAGGTTAATCGGGCGTTACCCCGGGGGGTTTTATGAATTTGCATGAGTATCAGGGCAAAGCCCTGTTCGCTGACTACGGCTTGCCGGTGTCGACTGGCCACGCCGTCGACTCGGCAGAAGCGGCTGTGAAGGCGGCCAATGACATTGGCGGAGAGCGATGGGTCGTAAAGGCGCAGGTCCATGCGGGCGGGCGCGGCAAGGCAGGCGGTGTGAAGCTGGTGGACAGCCCCGAGGCGGTGGGAGAGTTTGCGGCTCACTGGCTGGGTCAGCGTCTGGTGACTTATCAAACGGATGCGGCTGGTCAGCCAG
>JACETJ010000067.1 GCA_013911345.1 Congregibacter sp. | reverse complement strand
CCTCAGCGCTGGACTCCTGTGCACGGCACTCAATCGTACCCAGCGCGCGGGAGGCGTCGGATTTGCCTACGGCGCGGGCTTTTTCGGCGCGGGGGTCTCTTGGGTTTACGTGAGTATCCACGTCTACGGCAATACGCCTGTTTGGCTGGCGCTGGGCTTGACGACTCTATTCTGTGGTGGCCTGGCACTGCTTTTTGCCGCACAGGCGATAGCTTATCGACGACTGGCAAGCCGACATGCTGCATGGCAAGCAGTTCAGTTTGCCTCGTTATGGGTTCTGTTCGAATGGTTTAGGAGTTGGCTGCTCACCGGGTTCCCCTGGCTTTATGCTGGCTATGGCGCACTCGATTCACCGTTTGCGGGGTGGATTCCCGTAGTCGGGGTATATGGCACCTCATGGCTCTTGGTAGCAATCGGCTGTTTCGTCGCCAATGCGTTAAGTCAGCCGCGCGATGCCGGGCGCTGGGTAGGCACCGCAGTGATCACCAGCCTGCTGTTGATATCAGGCCTGCTGTTGCAACGCGCAGAGTGGACCTCTCCTGAGGGCGATCCCATCACAGTCGCGATCGTGCAACCCAATGTGCCGCTGAAGGAGAAGTGGGACCCGCGCTACCGCAACCGGATTCTGTCCGACTTTGGCGAGCGTTCAACAGCTCTCGCTCAGGAGCATGCTGTGGTTGTCTGGCCGGAGTCGGCGTTGCCAGGTTATCGGGACCGATTGCTGGAGGTCATTGAGCCGGTCGACCAGCAATTTGCACTGCTAGATAGCACCCTCATTACCGGCATTCCCACCCGTGATGCGGCAGGACGCTACAACAGCATCACGGCACTCGGCGCCGGATCGGGGACGTATCAGAAGCAAAAGCTTGTGCCTTTCGGGGAGTATGTGCCCTTGGAGAACTGGCTCAGAGGCGTGATCGCATTTTTCGACTTACCCATGTCCCAGTTCGTTGCCGGCGCGACCGACCAAGAACCTCTCCTCGCAGGCAACCTGCCCGTTGCACCCTTCATCTGCTACGAGATTGTTTACCCGGACTTCGTGCAGCGCTACGCGGGAGACGCAGCATTGCTTGTGACCATCAGTAACGACACCTGGTTTGGCCAAAGTGCCGGCCCCTGGCAGCACTTCCAAATGGCACGCTATCGCGCCGTCGAACTTGGACGCGACCTGATCAGGGGAACCAATGATGGTGTCAGCGCACTGATCACAGCTGAAGGCGTTGTCAGCTCAACGGCTGTTCAGTTCAGTGAGGCAGTGATCAGCGGCACGGTACAACCGCGCTCTGGGCAAACGCCCTTTGCCGTGACTGGCAGCCTGCCCGTCTGGGTTTTCGCTTTGATCACCCTCGTATTAGGCCGAGATCGCCCCTAATACTGGTAAACTCTGCGCGGCTCCGTCGGACCTACATCGGGCGACAAGCAAAACCAGAGCAACGCCAGCACTTCCCGCTACTGTTATTGAGGAACAATGAGCCAGGAATACACACCGCAAACCTTGGAACTGGAGCTTCAAGCTGAGTGGGCTGAGTCCGGTCGCTTCGCCGTGCACCCGGATGAGACGCGGGAAAAATTCTACTGCCTAGCCATGTTCCCATACCCCAGTGGCAAGCTTCATATGGGGCACGTGCGCAACTACACCATCGCCGACGTGATCGCGCGATACCAGCGCATGCAGGGCAAGAATGTGCTGCAACCCATGGGCTGGGACGCCTTTGGACTCCCCGCCGAAAATGCGGCCATTGCCAACAAGGTTGCGCCTGCGGCATGGACCCGGGAAAACATCGACCACATGCGCGCCCAATTACAGCGACTGGGCTACGCCTACGACTGGGACAGGGAAATCGCTACCTGCGACCCGCAGTACTACCAGTGGGAGCAGTGGTTTTTTGCCCAGCTCTACGAGCGAGGCCTGGTCTACAAAAAAATGGCCACAGTGAACTGGGATCCTGTGGACCAGACCGTGCTGGCCAATGAACAGGTCATCGATGGGCGCGGATGGCGCTCGGGCGCCGTCGTCGAGCGGCGCGAGATCCCGCAATGGTTTATTCGCATTACTGCCTATGCAGAAGAATTGTTGGAGGGCCTGGACACGCTGGGCGGCTGGCCCGAGGCCGTGCGCACCATGCAGCGAAACTGGATAGGAAAAAGCCGCGGCGTGGAGCTGGCGTTTGGATTAGGTGAACCCGTTGCCAGCCTCGATTGCATTGAGGTCTACACCACCCGACCCGATACACTCTACGGTGTGACCTACGTCAGTCTGGCAGCAGAACACCCGATCGCACTGGCACTGGCTGAGAACAACCCTGAACTCGCCGAATTCATCGCCGCCTGCAAGCAAGCATCGGTCGCCGAGGCCGACATGGCGCAGGCCGAGAAGCTCGGAATGGATACCGGCTTGCGTGCCACGCACCCGCTGACGGGTGAGGCCATTCCCGTTTGGGTCGCCAACTACGTGCTGATGGACTACGGCTCAGGCGCAGTCATGGCAGTGCCCGCGCACGATGAGCGAGACTGGGAGTTTGCGCGCAAGTACGCGCTACCGATGAAAACGGTAGTCTGTGATCCCAAGGGCCAGCCAGCCAGTACATCAGACGGCGCCTACACGGACTACGGCGTGCTGACCGGCTCTGCAGAGTTCGATGGCTGCCAATTTGAAGACGCCTTTGAAGGGATCGCTGCAAAGCTCGAGGGCGCTGGGATGGGGCAGACCACTACCCAGTTCCGCTTGAGAGACTGGGGCGTTTCCCGCCAACGCTACTGGGGCACGCCAATCCCCATGCTCAACCTAGAAGACGGGCGAGACATACCCATTCCGGCCGATCGCCTGCCCTCATTGCTACCGGAAGATGTCGCAATGGACGGTGTGACTTCGCCCATCAAGGCCGATCCTGAGTGGCGCCGGTTTGAGCTTGAGGGACAGCCCTGCGAGCGCGAAACCGATACCTTTGATACCTTTGTTCAATCTTCGTGGTATTACGCGCGCTTCACCTGCCCACACTACACCGAAGGCATGATCGACAGCGATCAGGCGAATTATTGGCTACCCGTGGATCAGTATGTTGGCGGCATTGAGCACGCCATTTTGCACCTGCTTTACTCCCGCTTCTTTCATAAACTGATGCGAGACGCCGGATTGGTGAGTAGCGACGAGCCTTTCACGCGACTGCTCACACAGGGCATGGTGCTGAAAGACGGCGCCAAAATGTCAAAGTCCAAAGGCAACACGGTTGACCCGCAAGAATTGATCGATCGTTATGGCGCCGACACGGTGCGCCTATTCAGCATGTTTGCGGCACCACCAGAACAATCGCTCGAGTGGTCAGACTCAGGGGTCGAGGGCGCCAATCGCTTCATCAAACGGCTGTGGCGGCTGGTGCATGATCTCGACACTGACGGCACCGAGTCACTGCCTGACTCACTGAACAGCGAGCAAAAAAATCTACGCCGTAAAATCCACGAGACTATCGCCAAAGTCAGCGATGACTACGGGCGACGACAAACTTTTAATACCGCCGTGGCCGCGGTAATGGAGCTGTGCAACGAACTGGGGCGTCACCCGACGGAGCACAGCGGTGATCGCGCTGTCGTCGACGAGGGCTTGCGCGCAGTGCTGCAGTTGCTCTGGCCCATCACGCCACACCTCAGCGAGCACCTGTGGCAAGCACTGACAGGCGAAGCATTCAGAGAAAGTCTGTGGCCCGATGTCGACGACACTGCCCTGAGCCGCGACGAGTTGGAGATCGTGGTGCAGGTCAATGGTAAGGTAAGGGGCAAAATCAGCGTGCCCGCCTCCGCAGACAATGCAGAAATTGAGGCGATGGCCAAAAGTCAGGAGAACGTGCAGCGGTTTCTGGCGGATACGACCATCCGTAAAGTCATTATCGTGCCCCAGAAGCTGGTGAATATCGTCGCGCAATGATCGACCACGACAACACTACTCACAGTGCTGCCTACCGCACTATCCAATGCTCACTGGGTCAAAGCGCACCAGGCCAAAGCGCATTAGGCAAATTGATCTGCTTGTCTGCGATGCTGATGTGTCTGGCTGGATGCGGCTTCCAACTCAAAGGCAGTGATGCCGCTAGCAGTAGCGCCCAACTCGAAGGCATGACCCTCCAGCTGATCAGCAGCCAACCCCGAGCTGAACTGACCCGTGAAGTGTCCAGAGCGCTGCGCGCGACGGGACTGACCCTGTTAGAAGAAGGCGACGCCATGCTCAGGTTGAGACTCCAGCCCGAGCAATTCACACAGCGTAATGTCTCACTCACTGCACAAGCTAGGGCCGCAGAACTCGAGCTGACGTTGTTCGCCGATTTCACGCTGATACAGCAGGAGTCGGATCCGATTGACGCGCGCGCTACCGTGACCCGGCAGATGCTCAACGACCCACGCAACGTGGTCGGTAAAACCGAGGAGATCCGCCTGCTTCGTGAGGAGATGCGCCGCGACCTCGCCGATCAGATTGCCCGGCGCGTTAGCCACAGCCTGGGCAGCTGATGCAACTGAAGCCCCCGCAACTCGCTGACCATCTCTCACAACATCTTGCACCCTGCTATCTGATTTCAGGTGATGAACCACTGATTGTGCAGGAGTGCGCCGATGCCATTCGGTCCGCGGCCCGCGCAGCGGGCTGTGCAGAGCGTCAGCGCATTACCATCTCTAGCAAAGACGATTGGTTGGAGCTTGGTCATAGCGCTGGCTCGCTATCCCTTTTTGCCGATCGAAAATTAATTGAAGTGCAACTTCCCAGCGGCAAGCCCGGAACCGAGGGCAGCAAGGCGATACAAGAGTACCTCGCGGGAGAACAGGAAGATGTCCTGCTCATCATCAGCGGGCGCATCGACAAACAGTCGCAGAAGAGCAAATGGTACGTCGCGCTGGATCAGGCGGGGGTCGTGCTCCCGGTATGGCCGATCTCTCCAGCCGAGTTACCCGTCTGGATAGCTGCCCGCATGAAGACCGTTGGGCTGACCGCGGACAACGACGCCGTGACGCTACTGGCCGAGCGGCTGGAGGGCAACCTGCTCGCCGCATCGCAGGAAATTGAGAAACTGAAACTACTTCATGGCGAGCAGACCATCACCGCCGAGTTGGTGGCAGACACCGTGTCGGATAACGCCCGCTACGATGCCTTCCGGCTGGTTGATGTTGCCCTATCGGGGGATAGCCGAGGAGCCGTGCGGACATTGCGGGGGCTGCGGGCCGAGGCCATTCAACCACCTGTGCTGTTATGGGCCATCTCACGGGAAGTTCGACTGCTCGCGGATCTGAAGCGGGAAATAGCGGGCGGCACGCCTGTGAATGCGGCACTGAGTCAGCGTGGGGTGTGGCGGAATCGACAGGCGCTGGTGCGCTCGGCGATGAACCGGCTGGGCGGCCGCGATCTCGCTGAAATGCAAGCACTCAGCTTTCATGCAGATGGCGCCAGTAAGGGTTTTATGCAGGGAGAACCCTGGAGTTTATTGGAGCGGCTCGTGGTCGTGATGGCTCAGGGATCTCCGCCTGTTAGCACGCGCGAGCGCCTTGCATAGAGACTGGCAACCAAAACAATTCCTGCCCCGCCGGTCCAGACAGCGACCTGACTGAAGCCAAACCCATCCACCCCCGCGCCGAGTAAAGCGGCCCCCAAGGCAGGCGCACCCATGGCCAGCATGGTCCAGACACTCATCACGCGACCGCGGTACTCGGCACTGGCCGTTAACTGTATGAGCGTCTGCGAGCCGGTACCCGCTACGGTGGTGACGACACTGAGCATCGATACCCACAGCGCCAGCCCCACCAACCCGGCAAACCACTGCAAACTGATGAGGGCGAGGCCTGCCAACATGATCGCCGCGCACACCAGTCCCATCAGGCGTGACAGGTCAGCGGCCTGACGGCTGACCAGCAACCCCCCCAGTACTGAACCCAAACCCGCCATGGCGACCAGGACCGCGAGCTCTGCGGATCCTCCTCGCAATACCTGTCCCGAAAGAGCCGGCAGCAACTCGATAATAGTGCGACCCAGCAGACCATTGACCGCCGTGAGTGCGAGCAGCAGCCTGAGATCGGATCGGCCCAACAAATGCCGAAAACCAGCAATCAACTGGTCAACAAAAGAGGACGATGGCACCGCGGGCGCGTCCCGCTCAATCGTCAGTCGGGACAGACCCCAAAAAGACACCGCGAACATCAACATTGCGGTCAACCACGCGGCGCTGACGTTCACTTGCGCAACCAACGCTGCGCCCAGAGCCGGCCCCACCATACGAGCAATATTGAAAGACATTGCGGAGTACCCCACCGCGCTGGGCAGCGCCGCGCGCGGGACCAAGAGCGGCACGAGCGCCAGGCGCATCGGCGAGTGCAGTGAGGTGGCCACACCGAGCGTCGCCGCGAGCGCCAACAAAGCCGCGCGGTCATACCAACCCAGCCAGGTCGTGAGGGTGCCAGTCAGCGTGATGGCGCCGTGAATTATCATCGACAATCGCAACCCCTCACGCGGATTCACTCTGTCAGACAGAATCCCGAACCACGGCGATAACAACAGCGCCGGCGCCAGCATCAAGGCGCCGACAATACCCACCCAGGTCGCTGAGTGCGTCAGATCCCAGGCGCTCCATCCCAGCAGGAACCGCAGTAACCAAGCGCCGAGACTCGAGAACCAGCTTGCGGGGTAATAGCGCCGAAAACGTGGGTCTGACAGCGCCGATCGGTGGACCTGTCGTGTTTCACGACAGTCCGAAAAATCCTCACTTGCTTTTTTGGCCATGCTCAAATACTGTCTATTTATACAGTACTTTTACTGTTGTCGTTATCTCATCAGTACGCCACCTGTCGGCGAGAGTGATTCGGCACAGCAATATGAAATGGGAGTGCATCATGAATTATCTACTGGAAGATATTTTCCGTCGCGCCGATACCTGGCGAGGCAGGGACCAACACGGTATGGGTCCGTCTGGTATCGGTCAACAGCAGCGTGTTTTCCTTCACCCGGAAGCCACCGCCGCCAATGGCAATGCCCACACCTTTTCCGGTGTCAGAACGGGTTTCGATGTTCTAGATACACAACTGTATAACAGAGGCTGGCCTGTCGGCGGTTGCATCGAGGTCATCAGCGACCAAT
>JACETJ010000066.1 GCA_013911345.1 Congregibacter sp. | reverse complement strand
CCGAGGTGCTGGGCACCATCAATATCGCCGCTCGAGAGCGACTCGACAACTTGGTGATAGTGGTCAACTGTAATCTGCAGCGCCTCGATGGGCCGGTTCGCGGTAACGGCAAGATCATTCAAGAGCTGGAGCGGGCGTTTCGTGGCGCCGATTGGCAGGTACTGAAAGTGATCTGGGGGAGTGGTTGGGACGCGCTGCTTGCCTCGGATCACGAGGGCGTATTGCGCCATCGTATGGAGGAGTGCCTCGATGGGGACTATCAGCGCTACTCCATTCTGCCTGGAGACGAGCAGCGCGAGCATTGGGTTCACGGTGATCCCCGTTTGGAGCAGCTCATGAATACGCTCACCGATTTCGAGGTGGCGCAGATCAAGAGAGGAGGACAGGATCCTAAAAAGCTTTATGCCGCGTATCGTCGAGCCTGCGAGAGCGAGGATCGCCCGACCGTGATTCTCGTCAAGACGGTCAAAGGCGATGGCATGGGTTCTGCTCTACAGGGCCGCAATACAGCGCATCAAAAGAAAGATTTGAGCCGCGAGGAGCGCATCGCTTGCGCGCGCAGTTGGGGGATACCGCTGGACGATGAGGCCATTGCTCGCGCCGACTTTTATCGTCCGGCGGAGGACAGCGAGGAACTGCAATACCTTCAGGCGCGCAGACAGGAGCTGGGTGGCTATTTGCCTCGACGTGAAGCCCCCGCTGCCAGCCTCAAGGAGCCTGATCCCGGGATCTTCACGACATTCGATGAGGGTAGCGACTCGCGTAGCCTGTCTACCACCACCGCCATGGTGCGCTTGCTGACTAAGCTACTCAAGGATCCTGCAGTGGGTCAATTTGTTGTGCCCATTGTGCCCGATGAAGCGCGCACCTTTGGTATGGATGCACTGTTCAAGGTGGCCGGTATCTACTCGCCCGACGGCCAAAGATATACGCCTGTAGATGCAGAGGCGTTGAACACCTACCGGGAGGCCATTGATGGACAGATTCTGCAGGAGGGTATTTGCGAGGCGGGAGCGATTGCCTCGTTTATTGCTGCGGGCACTGCTTACGCGACCTTCGCCGTGCCCACAATACCCTTCTATATTTTCTATTCGATGTTTGGCTTCCAACGTGTTGGTGACATGATCTGGGCGTCCGCCGACATGATGGCGCGAGGCTTTTTGTTGGGTGGCACGGCGGGCCGAACCACCTTGAACGGGGAAGGTCTCCAGCATCAAGACGGACACTCTCCCATTCTTGCCAGCACAGTGCCCTCGGTGCGTACCTATGACCCTGCCTTTGCCTGGGAATTGGCGATTCTCGTCCGTTTTGGCATACAGCAGATGTTTGTGCACGATCATGACGAACTGTTTTATCTGATGATGTATAACGAAGCGTTGCCCATGCCGGCTCGACCCGCACATGAAGATCTTGACGAGGGCGTGGTGCGGGGCGGGTATCTGCTTGAGCCCGCCAAGGGCGATGGACCGCGCGTTAACCTATTGGGCTCCGGAACGATTTTGTTTGAAGTGATGCAAGCCGCTGAGACGCTCAGGCAGGAGGGCTACGCAGTAGCTGTGTACAGCATTACCAGCTATGTGGAGCTGGCCCGCGATGCTGAGCGAGCGGAACAGGCCGATGCTGATGATGTTGAGCCGGCGTGGCTGGCTAGTCTCTTCCCCGATACGGAAGTGCCCATTGTGGCGGCAACAGACTATGTGCGCGCTCTGCCCCGCATGATTACCAATTGGATAGCCGGGCCGTTTACGGCTTTGGGTACCGATGGCTTTGGTATGAGTGAGCGGCGCTCGGATTTGCGCGCGCACTTTAAGATCGATGCCGCCTCCATAGCCGACGCGGCTCGCAAGTTGACTGCAGGCTGAGTGAGCACGAGTCCTGAGTGGTGGCGCTGATCCAGTGGCGCTAAACTTGGCTCCCTTAGACGTGCGAGACGGTGCCTTCGGATGGCCCTCACAAGGAGAGAACAATGGCTGAAAGGGTGATTATCAAAGAGGTGGCGGCCAGAGATGGCCTGCAGGCTCAGCCAAAGCATTTGTCCGTTGAGCAACGGATCGCTCTTTTGGCGGCGCTCGCAGAGACCGGAGTGCCTGAGCTCGAGATTGGATCGTTTGTGTCGCCAAAGGCGGTGCCACAAATGGCCGGTACGGACGAGATTGCAGCCAACCTTCCTCTGGCATCGCTCGCATACAGCGCGCTTGTTCCGAATATGAAGGGTTATGAACTGGCGGTGAGAGCCGGGATCCGCAGTCATGCCATTGCGTTAGCGGCAACTGAGGAAATGAATCAAAACAATATCCGCAAAAGCCTTGAGGATACCTTCACTATGGGGGAGGAGATTCTCGATCGTGCGGCAGCAGAGGGCGTCGATATCCATGCTTATCTCGCCGTGGCCTTTGAGTGTCCTTATGAGGGCGCCGTAGACGAGTCGCTTGTGCTGGAACAGGTTGACCGGCTGATGCAGCATCAACCTGCGCGTTTGATGATTGCCGACACGATTGGCGCGGCCAACCCCGCGGCGGTGCAGTCAATGATGGAAAAGTTGGTAAATCGATATGGGTCGGAGCGATTAGGCTGTCATTTCCACGACACCCGCGCCATGGGCTTGGCTAACGTTTACGCCGCGCTGCAGGCGGGCGTCCGTCAATTTGATGCCTCTGCAGGTGGGTTGGGCGGCTGTCCCTTTGCGCCCGGTGCCAAAGGCAATGTGGCCACTGAGGACGTGGTCATGTTGTGTGAATCCATTGGTTATGAAACCGGTTTGAAAATGCCCAAGTTATTGAAGGCTGTCGCGTTGTTGAGTGACATGATTGGTGCGCCTCAGGGTGGAAGAGCCCACACCTGGCTTTCCAAGCAGTGCGCTTAATCTAGGCTGTGCGCGTCAGTGAGGCCATTGTCGGTCGTCAGAGTATTCGTGCTTTCCTGAGCGATAGACCGGTCGCTGACGAACAGATCGAAGCGCTTTTGACCATTGCGGGGCGGGCGCCGTCTGGGTCCAACATTCAGCCCTGGCATGCATATATCGTTCGTCATGAACGCAAAGAGCGCATTACTGAAGCGTGTTCAGCGCGCTATCTCGATGGTGATGAAGGCGAATACGAATACCACTACTATCCTCGCCAGTGGCGGCAGCCCTACATCGGTCGACGCCGCCAAACGGGCTTCGGGCTATATGGGCTGTTGGGTATAGAGCGGCAGGACGTTGAGGCAGTAAAAAACTACCGCGTGCAGAACTATCAGTTCTTTGGTGCCCCGGTTGCCCTGTTTTTTACCATTGATCGAGATATGGAGCAGGGTAGCTGGGTCGACTATGGGATGTTCTTACAGTCTTTCATGTTGGCCGCCCGGGAAATGGGGATGGAGACCTGCGCGCAAGCAGCGTTCTGCCCTTACCATGATACGGTCATGTCTATTCTAGATGCCCCCGCCGAGCAGATGCTCGTATGCGGCATGTCTCTGGGATACGCTGACCCGGAAGCGCTAATCAATACCTACCGCACCCAAAGACTGGATGCACGCGAGTTCATGACGGTGCTGGATTGATCAACTGGCCCGCGCCACCATCTGTTTGGCGATGATCATGCGCTGAATCTCGTTGGTGCCTTCGCCAATACAGAGCAGCGGTGCGTCTCGGTAGAAGCGTTCGATCTCATACTCGGGTGAGTAGCTGTAGCCACCGAAGACACGCATCGCATCTAAACTGTTTTGCACTGCTGCCTCAGAAGCAAAAAATTTGGCTTGCCCTGCTTCCAGATCGCAGCGCTCATGTTGATCAAATTTTTCCGCGGCTTGGTGCACTAGCAATTCAGCAGCGGCCGCTCGGGTCGACATCTCGGCCAGCTTCAACTGAATGGCCTGATGTTCTGCGATCGTCTTGCCGAAGGTTTTTCGGTCCATCGCGTAATGCAGTGCCATGTTAGTCGCGCCCTTAGCCATGCCGGCGCCTCGCGCCGCAATATTAATTCGGCCCAACTCCAGCCCGCCTGCTACCTGTTGAAAGCCCCTGCCTTCTTCGCCTCCCACGAGGTTGTCTGCAGACACGCGGAAGTCATCAAAGATCAGTTCGGCGCTATCGATCGAACGATAACCCAGCTTCTTGAGCTTTTTCCCCACACTGAAGCCTTCGCCTTTTTCGCAGATGAAGAGGCTCATGCCGCGGTGAGGTGGAGAGGCGCTCGGATCGGTTTTGGTCAGCACGGCCAGGCAATTACCGTTGATGCCATTTGAAATCCAGGTTTTGGTGCCGTTCAGTATGTAGTCATCGCCATCTTTCTTGGCGACTAAGCGAATACCCTGTAGGTCTGATCCTGCATCTGGCTCAGTGAGACCAATGCCTCCACGCAGTTCACCCGAAGCAAATTTGGGTAGGAAGTGCTCCTTCTGTGCCTGCGTGCCTGCGCGTTCGACACAGCTCGCCATGATCAGATGGGAGTTGAAAATACCTGAAGGTGCCATCCAGACTTCGCAAATCCGCGAGACGATACGAGAGTAAATTGAAGCGCTGAGACCGAGACCGCCATACTCTTCAGAGATCGTGGCGCCAAACAGTCCCAATTCCTTCATTTGCTCCACCAGATCGGCTGGGTATTCGTCTGCTTGATCGTACTCGCGAGCGATGGGGCGCAGTTCCTGCTCGACCCACTTGTCGATGGTGGCAAGAATTTGTAGCTCGACAGAGGCGTCGTGGCTCATGGGATTTCTCCAAAAAAAAGGGCTTAGGCGGGGTTGCGCTTGGGAATCAGGATCTGACGTTCAAAGACACACACCTCGGTATCATCTTGATTGATGCCCCGGGTGAGTACGCTGACGATACCGGCGTTAGGCCGGGAGCGTGACTCGCGTTTGTCCAACACCTCGGTATTGGCGTAGAGGGTATCTCCAGGAAATACGGGAGCTGGCAGTTTGATCTCCTTCCAGCCCAAATTGGCAATAGCCGCCTCGCTAACATCCGACACACTCATGCCCACTATGATGGCGACGGTCAGGGGGCTGGCGACCAGAGGCCGCCCGAACTCTGTTTCCGCGGCGTATTCTTCATCGAAATGCAAAGGGTGGGTGTTCATCGTCAGTAAAGTGAACCAAGCGTTGTCGTGTTGCGAGATTGTTCTGCCAGGCAGGTGGTGATAGATGTCCCCCACCGTAAAGTCCTCAAAGTGACGACCGCTTTGGTGGGCGTAGCGCGCCTTTGCGGAGGTTTTGGCCATGATCAAATACCTTGTGAGAGTGATAGAACGGGTTGTGGTCACCCGATAACCATCTAAAATGTCTGGACAAATGAAGTTTGGGGGGTTCAGACCTGTCATGCAAGTTGAGCAAGTGAGAAAGCGGGCCCATGAGGGGCCACAAGGGTCGTCCCGAGTGCCGCTGTACCGGAAGATTGCTGACACCCTGCTAGCGGGCATCCGCGAGGGGAAGTTTCCTGTCGGCACTTTTTTACCCGGAGAGCTGGAACTGATCGACCGCTTTGATGCCAGTCGGCATACGATCCGAGAGGCGTTGCGTGTGCTGGAGGATATGGGTCTGGTGAAGCGTCAGCGAGGGCGGGGTACTCTAGTGCTCTCTACCGAGGCCTCGCCCGCTTTTGTACAAATGGTGCGCTCGCCTTCAGAGCTCTTCAGTTATCCCGACAGCAGTATTTTTCGACTGCTGTCCGACGATCGTATTAGAGCGGACAAGCCGCTGGCCAAGGAGCTGGGCTGTCAGGTGGGAGACGAATGGGTCCAGATTTCCGGCTTGCGCACGCTGGGAGATGAGGGAATGCCGATTTGCCTGACTGACGTCTATGTCATTCCGGAGTACGGATCAATAGCCCAGCGGCTCGGTGCTAGCTCGCGTCCCGTGTATGAAATGATTGCCGAGACCTTCAAAGAATCCATCGAAAACATCACAGTTCGCCTAACTGCGGGTGTCTTGTCAGATCAGAAAGCCGCGGTGCTGGGTGTGGAGCCGGGCTCGCCCTCCCTCAGCGTCAGTCGATTTTATGAGGGACTGGGCGGGCGCACTTTCGAGGTGTCGATCTCTGAGCATCCTGCCAGCAACTATAGCTATACGTTTGAGTTCACCCGCGGCTGGCAAACCGCCGATCACTGGTCCTGGAATAACTGAAATGACCCCTGAAGATTTCGCGCCCATTCGCAGTTTCCTGTTCACGCCCGCGAACCATCCCCGGCGCGTTGAAAAAGTTTTTGAAGTGGGTGCCGATGCGGTCATTCTTGACCTGGAAGATGCCGTGGCGATCAGCGAAAAGCCTGCTGCGCGGCAATGCGTGGTGGATGCTTTCACCGCTCGTCCCAACAGCGGTACCCGACACTACGTTCGCGTCAACAGCATCGATACGCCTTATTGCGCTGAGGACATCAAAGCCACGGTCGGACCATGGCTCGATGGCGTTGTGTTGCCAAAGGTGGAGTCGCGGGCCTGTCTCAATCAGCTGGAAAACTTACTCGCTGCAGCCGAGACGGCGCAGGGTATGGCGGTAGGCAGCTTGGACCTGATGCCGATTATCGAGACGGCGGCAGGGGTGGAGGGGGCGAGAAAGATTGCTACCGCCGACAGCCGCATCAAGCGTATGGCGTTTGGTGGCGGAGATTACACGCTTGATCTGAATTACGAATGGCATGCTGATGAATCTGTGCTGGCTTATGCCAGGGCAAAGCTGTCCCACGCTGCTCGGCTCGGTGATCTCGAGCCGCCTATTGACACCGTCGTCTTGCAGATCAAAGACGATGAGCGGTTTTTGCAGTCTGCACGCCACGGAAAACAGTTCGGCTTCGGTGGCAAGCTCTGCATCCACCCTGCTCAAATTCCATTAACTCATCAGGTATTCACGCCCTCCGCCGAGGAGATTGCCCATGCCCGAGCAGTGGTGGCAGCGTTTGAGGCCGCAGAGGCTGAGGGCTCGGCTTCCATCCAGTTGGACGGTTATTTTATTGACTATCCCATTGTTTATAAGAGTCAGCGTATTCTTGCGCTGGCGGATACATTGCTGAGCTGAGGGTCCGATGGCCGGCTGGTCAGTCGGCATCTTAAAGCGGTTGGTGTATCATGTCCGGACATTTCCGGAGTTCCCGATGCAGGTATCACCGCTCACCCACCAAACCGCACCGCTCAGTCGCGCGATCGCTGACAGAGTGATTGCCCTGCAGCGGGATCAGGTGCCGCAGAAT
>JACETJ010000065.1 GCA_013911345.1 Congregibacter sp. | reverse complement strand
GGCATAGGCAGTGCCCGCTGCAATGAACGAGGCAATCGCCCCCGCCTCGCAAATACCCTCCTGCAAAATCTGCCCGTCAATGGCTTCCCGATAAGTATTTAATGCCTCAGCGTCGACGGGGGTATACCGTTGACCGTCGGGCGAGTAGATGCCCGCCACCTTGAACAATGCGTCCATGCCAAAAGTGCGCGCCTCATCCGGCACGATGGGCACAATAAACTCGCCTACCTCAGGGTCTTTCAGAAGCTTGGTCAACAGGCGCACCATGGCAGTGGTCGTAGATAAGCTCCGTGACTCGCTACCTCCGTCGAAGGTCGTGAAGATCGCCGCATCCGGCGCCTTCAGACTGGCAGCAGGTACCTCGCGTCGGGGTAGATAGCCGCCCAGTGCTTCCCTGCGCGCCCGCAGGTATCTGAGCTCGTCGCTGTCCTCCTCCGGACAATAAAAATCGGCCCGGGCAATCGCCTCATCGTCAAGCGGTATCCCCCAGCTGCGCGCGCAGGCGATCCGCTCCTCGCGGCTCAAATCTTTCTTTTGATGCGCGGTATTGCGCCCCTGCAAGGCAGAGCCCATGCCATCACCCTTGACGGTCTTCACAAGAATGACTGTCGGGCGATCCTCACTCTCACAGGCCCGGCGGTACGCGGCGTAGAGCTTTTTCGGGTCCTGCCCACCGCGCTTGATCTGCGCCACCTCGACGTCGGTGAGCGTATTCATAAGCTGCTCTAGGCGGGGGTCGCCGTGCACCCAATGCTCGCGCTGCTCGTCTCCAGGGAGGATGGAGTAGCGCTGATAATCGCCGTCAAGGCACTCCTCCATGCGGTGGCGCAAAACACCCTCGTGATCCGAGGCGAGTAGCGCATCCCAGCCACTGCCCCAAATCACCTTCAGGACCTGCCAGTCGGCACCACGAAACGCCCGCTCCAGCTCTTGAATGATCTTGCCGTTACCGCGAACCGGTCCATCGAGGCGCTGCAGATTACAGTTGACCACTATCACCAAGTTGTCGAGTCGCTCTCGAGCGGCGATATTGATGGTGCCCAGCACCTCGGGCTCGTCTGCCTCACCGTCGCCGATAAAGCACCAGATCCGCGCATCATCAGAATCCAAGAGCCCACGATGCTGTAGGTACTTGGCAAAACGCGCGATATAAATCGACATGGGGACAGACAGGCCCATAGACGCGTTGGGTACCTGCCAGAATTCCGGCATAGATCGGGGGTGAGGGTAAGAAGACAAGCCACCGCCCTCGCCCAGCTCACGTCGGAAATTACGGAGTTGTTGCTCACTTAAGCGCCCCTCAAGGAACGCTCGCGCATAGATTCCCGGCGCGGCATGTGGCTGAGGTAGGACAAGGTCTCCCCGACCCTCTGCATTGAAGATATGGTGAAAGGCCGTCTCCATGGCAGTGGCTGCTGAGGCATAAGTCGCAATGTGTCCACCTAAACCGGCACCCTCGTCCTGCGCGCGAAGAATCATGGCGGCCGCATTCCAGCGAATGATATTTTCGATGCGTTTCTCGAGCTCCAGATCTCCTGGATAAGGCGGCTGCTCTTCAGGAGAAAGCGTGTTGATATAAGGCGTGTTCAGTAATGCGTCGGAGAGTGTGACGCCCTGATCGATGCTGTATTCCTGAAGCCGCCGGAGTAATGCCCGCACGCCCTCGTCACCATATTCTCGACGAATATCCTCGAGTGCCGACCGCCATTCAGGCCAGTCGGCATCGATCAATGCACTGACATCAACCGATATCGGATGTGCGTCATTCATCGGGCAAGCGTCTCCCGCGATGATAGTGCCACCGCATCTGGCACTGGCGTTTCAGATGACTCATGATGCAGATAGTAACGAGTACGGGGAGCTGGACGCCAGTCATGTCGGAACGTAAAGCATTGGACAGAATCGCCGGCGGAATGGGCAACCATCCTGCACTGATTATTGTCGACGTCGTAGTAGGTTTCACCGACCCGGAATGCCCATTAGGCTCTGAGGCAGATGCTGTCGTCGCAGCGAACACAGCGCTGATGAATGCCTTCCATCAGGCGAGCCTGCCCGTCGTGCTGACAACAGTGATTTACCGCAGTGAGGAACAGGCCACAGTATTTCGAGCGAGGGTGCCGGCGCTCAACCTACTGACCCCCGACTCAGAATGGGTCAAATTTGACCCGCGGTTACCTATTGCCAGCACCGATCTTCAGTTGGAGAAACGTCATGCCAGCGGCTTCCACGGCACCGAACTGGATGACTGGCTAAAAGCGAAGGGAGTGGACTCTGTGGTGGTCACAGGCCTCACAACCAGTGGCTGTGTGCGAGCGACCGCAGTGGATGGATTACAGAATAACTACCGCGTCTTGGTGCCAAGGGAGGCCTGTGGAGATCGGGACGAGCAGGCGCACGAGGCCAACCTTTATGACCTTAATGCAAAATACGCTGACGTCGTGTCGGTCGCCGATATACTGGCGTCACTCACTGGCTGACTCCGCTTGCTGTGCAGCAAATTGCGCCGCCTGTTCGGGCGTCGTCTCGGTCTGGTGCTTCGCCTTCCACTCGTCATAAGGCATGCCGTACACAATCTCCCGGGCTGCTTCCTTATCCAAGGTCACGCCCTGCTCACCAGCGGCTTCGGCATACCACTTGGACAAACAGTTACGACAAAAACCCGCCAGATTCATCAGGTCAATGTTTTGGACATCTTTCCGCCCATCTAGATGTGACAATAATCGCCGAAAGACGGCCGCTTCGATCTGTTCCTGATTCATCGTGAGGTTTTGCTCCTTTCAGTTTGCGGTCTGAGTCGCTCGGCAGCATTAATCGATCGTCGGCCCGGCTCTGCCTAAAATCAGATCACGAATAGTCTCACCCTGCCCGGGATACCGCCACGACCCGTCGGGCAGGTCCTCGAGTTGCCACCAGATCACGTCAGCCACCTCGAGCGGGCGGTGAATATCTGGGTCGGCAGAGGAGGACACCTCGCACCAATAAAGATGGAACCCATTATCAAAAACGGTAGCCAGAGAACCTGAGCGAGCCGCCATGCCTGTCTCTTCAAATGCCTCTCGTTCAGCTCCGCAACGCGCAGACTCTCCCGCGGCGACGCTTCCGCCCGGCAACGCCCACTCACCCGACCAATCCTTGACCAATAATGCACCCCGCCGATCCCAGATCAAGCACCCTGCGCTAGGCGCCGATTCAAGCGAGCTGGAATTAGAACAGGGGGGAGCGACCTCTCCGCAGCCGATAAGCAACAATAGAAACAGTCCAAAACTAAGCTTCATAGACCCAGTCCACCGCGTCGTTACCCACAGCGATACGCAACTCATCCAGCAGCGCGTCGCTAGGGTGCACCTGCCAGGCGCCACCCAAACGGACAGCTACCGACCCCTTGGGCTGCACATATTCCATGACTACGGGGCATTGACCGCCGACAGCACTGCGCAGCGTATTGGCGAGTAAGGTATTGAAACGTTCATCGACCCGGTGACTGGGGACCCTTAGGCGCAATTGCGACACTCTGGCTTTGCGCGCTTGCTCCAGCGAGCGCACCGCTTTCGTCCGCATAGCGAGCCCACCATTAAAGTCATCCACTTGCAGCCTGCCGTCGAGCAATACAATGCGGTCCTTCTGCAACAGATCCCGGTGCTCTGTAAAAACATCGTTGTAGACGGTGGCTTCGATCTGGCCTGAGCCATCATCTAAGGTCAACACTGCCATCGGCCCCCGCTGGGTTTTGATGGTGCGTATATCCAGAATGAGCCCTGCCACTACCGCCTGATTATTGGCCTGCAATTCGCGGATGCGACGTGGAGCGAACTTTCTCACCTCAGCTTCATAGGCCTCCATCGGATGCCCGCTGAGGAAACTGCCGAGACTCTCTTTTTCGGCGTTCAACAACTCCGTCAAAGACCAAGGCCGAGCACCTCGATGCTCCTGATACGGATCCTCAGAGTGATCACTGGTTGCCATCACCTCGCCAAACAAGTCATCAATGCCCGCTGCCGTATTGCTGGCTACCTGTTCGGCACCTTTAATGGCATCGTCCAGCGCTGCCAGCAACACCCAACGATCCACTCCCAGCTCATCGAGTGCGCCACTCTTTATCAGAGCGTCCAGCGCCCTACGATTTACTTTACGGGGGTCCGTCCGCGCGCATAGATCAAACAAACTGGTAAACGGGCCGTTAACGCGAGCCTCCAGCAGAGAGCTAATTGGCCCCTCGCCCAGCCCTTTGATCGCACCCAGGCCATAGCGAATCTGCCCCTCACTATCGACAGAGAAGGCATATTCCCCTGACTGAATGGACGGCGCCTGAACCGTGAGACCCATCCGCCTGGCTTCGTCCCGGAAGGTCAAAAGCTTGTCGGTATTGTCGATTTCGGAGCTCATTACCGCGGCCATGAATTCGGCGGGGTGATGGGTCTTTAACCAGGCCGTTTGATACGACACCAGCGCGTAGGCTGCCGAGTGGGATTTATTAAAACCATAGCCCGCGAATTTCTCGACGAGGTCAAAGATCTTTATGGCCAGCGTGGGATCAATACCCTGTGCCGCCGCACCTTCCTCAAAAACGCTGCGCTGCTTGGCCATCTCCTCGGGTTTTTTCTTACCCATCGCCCGGCGCAGCAAATCAGCCTCACCCAGTGTGTAACCAGCCAGCACTTGAGCGATCTGCATGACCTGTTCCTGGTACAGAATAATGCCGTAGGTCGGCTCCAGAATAGGCTTTAACCACTCATGCTGGTATTGGGCATCTGGGTAGGCCAACGTTTCACGGCCATGCTTTCGATTGATAAAGTTTTCGACCATGCCGGACTGCAGAGGACCGGGGCGGAACAGTGCAACCAGGGCAATAATGTCCTCAAAGCAATCCGGGCGAAGGTTTTTGATCAGTTCTTTCATGCCGCGACTTTCGAGCTGAAAGACCGCGGTAGTATCGCCGCCCTGCAGTAAGTGAAAAACCTCGGAGTCGTTGAGCGGAATACCGTCGATGGAGAGCGGAGCATCTCCCCGCGCATCGATCATCTGGATCGCCCACTGAATAATGGTCAAGGTGCGAAGACCCAGAAAGTCGAACTTCACCAGCCCCGCTTCTTCAACGTCATTTTTGTCGTACTGGGTGACGACACCGCCTCCATCTTCATCGCAGTAGATGGGTGAGAAATCAGTCAATTCGCTGGGTGCAATCACCACGCCGCCCGCGTGTTTGCCTGCGTTTCGCGTCACGCCCTCCAGCTGCGTGGCCATATCCCAGATCTCCTGCGCCGAGCTGTCCTCCTCAAGGAGCTGTACCAACTGCTCCTCCTGCTCCAGCGCTTTGGACAGGGTCATGCCCACTTCAAAGGGGATAAGTTTGGACATGCGGTCCGCTAGACCATAGGGCTTACCCTGCACACGCGCGACATCGCGCACTACCGCTTTGGCGGCCATGGTGCCGAAGGTAATGATCTGCGACACCGCCTGACGACCATAGGTCTGCGCCACATAATCAATGACTTCGTCCCGACGCTCCATACAGAAGTCCACGTCGAAGTCAGGCATCGAGACACGCTCGGGATTCAGGAAACGCTCAAACAGCAGATCGTATGCGATCGGGTCGAGATCTGTGATCTCCAATGCATAGGCCACTAAAGACCCGGCGCCGGAGCCTCTGCCGGGACCGACCGGGATATCCTGTTCTTTGGCCCACCGAATAAAATCCATGACTACAAGAAAATATCCAGGGAAACCCATCTGATTGATGGTATTGAGCTCAAACTCAAGACGCTGGCGATAGGGCTCTAGCTGCTGGTCATTCCATTCGGGGAAACGCCTCTGGAGCCCCTCATGAGACAGCCTGCGAAGATAGCCCTCGATCGTCTCTTCTTGGGGAACCGGATAGTTGGGCAAAAAAGGCTGGCCCAAGTTCAATGACACCGAGCATCGTCTGGCAATTTCGACCGAGTTCTCGAGTGCTTCAGGAATATCAGAGAACAAATCTGCCATTTCCTCGGCAGAGCGAAGATACTGCTGGTCTGAGTAGGCGCGGATTCTTCGTGGATCATCCAGCGTCCGCCCGTCACCGATGCACACCCGGGCCTCGTGTGCTTCAAACTCTCCCGCCTCCAGAAAACGCACATCATTGGTCGCTACCACCGGGCAGTGATGCTCCGCTGCCAACGCCACGGCTGCATGAAGATAGTCTTCTTCTCCCGCTCGTCCTGTCCGCTGCAATTCCAAATAGAATCGGTCAGGGAAGCTCTCCTGCCAATCACTCAACGCGGCGCGTGCATCAGCCTCGCGGCCATTCAACAATGCTTGGCCAATGTCTCCCTGCCGACCACCCGACAAAGCGATGACACCTTCGGAGTATTCCCGTACCCATGCGCGGTCCACCCTAGGCCTGCCCAAATATTGGCCTTGCTGGTACGAACGCGACAGCAACAGCATCAGGTTGCGATAGCCCGTCTCGCTCTGGGCGAGCAGACAGAGCTCGTGATGTCGATCCTCGTCATGCGGATCCAGGACATGTAAATCTGCCCCAATAATGAGTTTGATCCCGAGGCTCTCAGCCGCCTTGTAGGCCTTCACCAACCCAAAGAAGTTGTGATGGTCAGTAATCGCCACCGCCGGCATATCAAGTTCAGCGACCCGATCCAGAGTAGGTCGGATGCGGAGCAAACCGTCGATCAGGGAATATTCGCTGTGGAGCCGGAGGTGAACAAACGAGGTCATGCCTGAACGCTATCCCACCTGGGGGTCCGCCAGCAAGCGTCTGACGGGGCCAAAGCTTTTTCTGTGCGCTGGACAGACGCCCAAGTGCTCTAGCGCGGCCAGATGAGCCTTCGTGGGATAGCCTTTGTGACGATCAAATCCGTATCCCGGGTAATGCTCATTGAGCGCCAACATCTCGCCGTCACGTTGCACTTTGGCCAAGATCGACGCTGCACCGATAGCGGGCTCGGTCAGGTCGCCTTTTACGATGGCGCGCGCCTCATAGGGCCATACGGGTAGCCGATTGCCATCTACTAACACCAGAGACGGTTGTATCGTCAGTGCCGCCACAGCGCGATGCATAGCCAATAACGACGCTTGCAGGATATTCATCTCGTCAATCTCTGCCACTGTTGCACGGCCCAGCGCCCAACATGCAGCCTCATCGCGGATGCGGGCCGCGAGCTCCTCACGTCGCTCAGG
>JACETJ010000064.1 GCA_013911345.1 Congregibacter sp. | reverse complement strand
CTTCCGGCACCTTGCTGTGGTCGATGGAGGCGCTGAACTGGAATGAGTCGGTGAAGGCTGCTGATTTTGCTGAGGACGGACCTTACCGCGTCTACGTCTGGCAGCCTAACGCTGGCAAAGCAGCGGCAGTGTATGCCGCCTTCACCGAAGCGGCCAAGATGCACACCGCCATGGGCGCCAAAATCAATATCTATCAAGAGGGCGTTGGGGGTAACGGCAAGGTGCATTACGTCATGTCCTTCGATGATTGGCGGGACATGGCAGATTTTGGTGACAAGGTGGCGGCCAGTGAGGAGTTTCGTTTTCTACAGGCAGCCTTCTCTGATGCGGCGACTCCCATTGGTTCCATACAGGGCGAACCGCTGTATTACACGGGTCGTTGAGACCTGATCTCAGATCACGCCCCCTTTTTTCTTTTTGGGGGCGTGATCATTCACAGTTTTAGTCAGAAGGAGCTATCCAATGAGATTTTTGATGGTGCTATGTCTGTTGTTAATAGGCGCATCGGCATTTGCCGAAGAGGAAGCGATGCGTGATGTCAAAACCGCGAACCCTTTTATTTTGCTGCACCCTGAGTCACAGCAGGCTGCTGCCGAGGCTTACTACGCCGCGGTGGAAAAAAACGTCTTCAATGGAGCCATTCCACTCAAGCACGCGCAGCTAGCAGCCATATCAGCCTCCGTGGCGATGAAGTGTGTGTACTGCATCCCTGCCCACACAGCGTTTGCTAGAGCAGCTGGCGCCACGGAAGAAGAGATCAAAACCGCAGTGGCGATTGCGGCAGATGTCGCCCTGAACAGCTCCATGCTTTACGGCAGTCAGTACGACATGGAGACATTCATGCAGATGTTTGAGTGAGGGTGAGAGCGTGGCCTCTCTCGTCAACTGCAGAGAGGCCATGAGTTTGCAGAGTTAGGTGCGCGGCCCATCGCCACTGGCGGATGATGTTTGAGTTTGGAGCATCCGCACTGTTTGCTCTAACAAGTGCTCAAACACGCTGAAGTCCCCTTCGCACCCCTTTAGCGCTGATCGGTTGACCACTATCTCGATGGTGTCACCGCTTGCCATTACCACACAGGGCAAGTGACCAGTCACGTAAGTGGCGATATGTTGTGGCAGCTCGTCCCGGTGGACCCAATTGATAGAGTCGGTGATTCCTTTGCGCTGGCGCCAGGCTGATCGGCCCATGGGATTCCAACCATGAGAGAGATCGCAGAGCGCGCAATCTGCTCTGCCAAGACACTTGTCTCTCAGATATTGGAGCTCGCCTAAGACGGAGCCATCGGCGTCGTATATGGCATAAAAAGTGGGTTCAGGTATCACTATGATTCCCTTCAACGAGTGATGGGCAAATGTTATACCCTTTTTAATCCCAAGTAGGTCAGAGACGCTGAAAATGGACCTCGTCCCGCTCAATTCTTTATATCGGCTATGTCCAGCAAAGATTGCTACTGCGCTGCTGATCTGGTGTGTAATGAGTTTCGCTGCTCTGGCGGCGGGTGACAGGCTGACTCTGGAGTTGACACAAGCAGACCAGCTTCCCATAACCGTCACATCCAATAGACAAATGAAACCTCGAATCGGTGACCTTCTCCGATTGAGTTCTGAATACGGGGACGGTTATGAGTTCAAGATTCAGGCGGCAAGAAAGTCGGGTCATGGTAGCCAAGTTATTCGCGGTCTGGCGGCAACCGGAGCGCGGCTGGTCATGGTGGTATCGCCCGATGGGCACTTACAGGGCTCCGTTCACGATGGCGTGAATACCTACAGGGTCGTGCAAGAGAGTGACCAGCTTGTCTGGTACCGTGCCAATCCTTACCTTGCGCGACCGGTGGACCATGGCGGGCGGCGCCCGAGGCAATTTGACAAGGCGCAGCGCTCTGCTGACTTTGAAGTTGGCATCGATACCAGAAAGCGCGCTGTCTTAAAGAATCTGTCTGAGGAAACAATCCACTACCCCCAGTTTCAATCCGGTAAGGCGACACTGGACATCCTGTTCTACCACGAGGCGGGCATGGAGTATCCCGAGGACACGGCGGAAAACGTGATCGAGGTCGCCAATATAGCGATGGCCGATAGTGAGATAGCGATAGAGTTCAATATCGTTGATCAAAAACCACTGGATATTGACCCAACTCTCCTCCAAGAGGAGGTGCTGGATCAGATGTTTGAACGCGAAGGGCCCTTCTCTGATATGGATGCGGATCGAGCCCTCAGCGGAGCCGACTTGGTAGTCGCTTTGAGGGAAAACATACCCGCTGATGACGACGCTTGCGGTATTGCTCCGGTGGGAGTTCAAGACGGACGTGCCTATCGAGATGCCTTTGTAACCGTCGTGCAGTGGCTGCCGGCAGACAAAGCAATGGGCGGCACTTTTTGCACCGACACCACGACGGCTCACGAGCTCGGTCACTTGCTGGGTTCTTCTCACGAGCGGCGCCTCGCAGAAGAGGAAGAGGTGCAAGCTTACCCTTACAGCTTTGGTCACTACGGCCGCGGTTTCCACACGATCATGAGCTACGGAGACGAACCGGAGAAAAGGGTTTTTTCAAACCCCGAGATCACTTGTCAAAATCTGCGTTGCGGGCTACCTGAGGGTGATCCGGAGTCGGCGGACAACGCTCGAGGGTTCAGACAAACGCGGTTCATGTTGGCGGGCTATGAGAGCGAAATCTTGGCACCCGAGTTAATCGCTGATTTCCGCATGATTGACGAACCCTGCGACCGCGAAGACGATACCGAGGGCTTTAGAAAGGGCCCAGCGATCAGCAACCAATCGCCCCACACGATTGATATTCGCGGCTTCTCGGTGCTGACTGCTTCCGGTGAAAGGCTGGACTCAGCTTTTGAGGCCGGCGAAATCTCTCTGGAGCCCGGGTATTACTTGCCAACTGAGTGCAAGGCGCTGGACGAGGAGAGCGCGTTTGGCACGGAGTACGTTGAGTCCTGGTTTACCTTTTATGACCCGACCACAGATAAATTGCTTGAGTCGCTTCATCTGATGTGGGATGACAGCTATGAGGGTGCTTATGCCCGCGTATACACCACCTCTTCCGACGGCGGTGCGGTTGAAGGCCATACCACTCGTCTGGTCAAAGAGGGTGAGCCGCTGGCACTGACCTTTGTTCCTGATCAGGATTACACCCTCACCCGTGTTGATAGCTCCTGTGGTGGCGAACTTCAGGGCACGGTTTTTCAAGTGGACAGTATCGCCACAGATTGTCGCATCGAGCCAGAATTCGTGTTGTCAGCACCCCCCACCTCGGACCCTTTTCTGGAAGTGCGTTTGGAGGAACCCGCTAACGGTGATGTGTTGTCCGGAGTCGGCAATCTGCGAGGCTTTGCTGTGGCTTCCGAGGGGATTGACCGGGTCGAGATTTGGATGAACGGAGAGTACAAGTTTGACGCGCCATATGGTGGATCCCGCGATGACGTGGCGGCCAGTCCGGACTATTCAGGCATAGAGGGCGCCAATTTCTCAGGTTACTCATTGGCGTGGAGTTATAACCTTTTCGACGAAGGCATGAATACCATCGAGGCGATTGCTTACGATAATTCGGGCAATTCGACGACAGCTACATCGGTATTTGAGACGGTCAAATTTCATAAGGACTGGATCCCCGATCCGGACACTGTGCAGTTGGATCAGGGAGGCAGCTGTCTGCTGCAAGGCAATGAGATCACCATTCTCGACGCCCTGATCGAGGAGCAGCCCTACGACATCACACTCAAGTGGAAAACGGGTAGCCAGAATTTGCAAATAAACGAAATTAGATGAGCCGTGGTCAGCTACAGAGAGCTGTGCTCGCGCCGCGCATCACACAAACCGATTTTCTTTCCCGAAGTCAAAAGCGATAACTTGGCGCCAACCCTCTCCAGAATAGGGTCTGGTGCTGTGCCAGACATAACTGGGGAACAGCACTAGCTTACCCTGCTCTGGTTGAATCGTTGCGATAGGGTCCAAGTGATCCTTGGTAGCAAAGGGAGGCTCGCCCAACACAAGGTGGCCGGCTTCACTGTCGCGGTTGATGCTTGCCGGGACCTCGACGTAGCAGGTGCCGCTGTACCAGCCTTTCGAGTGAACATGTGACCGATGGAAGGTGCCGCTTTGCCCCCTGATGGCCCAGCTTGCGTGCATTCTGGGATGCGAGGGGCGTGACATCACTAATGGGTGTGCATCGGGCAGCTCCATTAGCCGATCGCTACTGAAAAATGTCCCCGCCGTCCTCTCGACCATCGATTTGAGGGTGCTGAGTGCGGGTTGCTGGGACTGAGTGAGCAGGTTTCCAGGAGTTTGCACGCCGTCCTCAACTGACTGCAGGAGAGGGGCCAGCTGCATAGCATGATGTGCGGCGAGCGCATCCGCCACGGCCGGCCAAAAAGCGAGATCTGTCAGCGCCGAGTCGTGGTGACTCGACAGTGAGATCGATTCCACCAGGCGATCGGGGTCGATCAAAACACGATACCGAGCGTCATCCAGGCAGCGCAGCGCAGTGACCAGCAGGGCAACAAAGTACTGGTCTGCTGGAGATGCCTGGCACAGTTGCTGGGCAGCTTGCAGCGCTTCGGTGTAACGACCCTGTGCGAAGCAGGCCTCGCAGTAGATCTCTAGCAGGTCGCTTTGCTGCGTGTTCTTCTCTTCTAACAATGCGGCAAAGTCACCGGTCTGAAACAGCTGTTTGGCATGACCCCACTGCCAGTGATTGTCCCGTCCAAAAGTCTGAGCATAGTGATCGATCAGCTGCTGCGCTTCGGCTGCCTGATCCAGTGCCAGATGCCGAGTCACTAACTCGCGAAATAGGGATGGCGACGGCGATCTCTCCCAGCAGCGCTGTAAAGGTTGTAATGGGTCTGTGTCGCCCATCTCTGTCAGCAGGTCAGTTGCGTGGCGCAGGCAAGCAATATCCACCGACGTGTTACTGATATCCCGGGCCAGTGCACGCGCGTTTTCCAGTTGGCCGCTATGAATAAGTGTCTGCAGCAGCACCTCGGTTACACCCCGCGGTGGTTCATCTAGTTTCAGTAGGTCCCGAACCGATTGCTCCGCTGACGAGAAGTGTCCGCGGTGCAGATCGAGCCGAGCCTTGCGATATTGCGCGGCGGTTTTCAAATTAGGCGGTGAGTCTACAGAGACAAAAAGACCCTCTGCCTCTTCATACTGCTCCAGAGCGGCCATGCATCGACCTTGCAACAGTCGCGCCTGAGACGCGAGCTTGTGGTCGCTATCTTCGGCAATGCTGGCGGCCAGGCGAGCGGCTGATTCGACGGCGCCGCACTGAAAAAACCCGAGCGCGACCGAGTAGGTCATTCTCTTATCGTTGATCTCGGAGAGCTTGCGGTAAAGCGGTAGTGCCTGATGGTGCCGATCAACGGCACAAAATATCTCTGCACGCAGTAGCAGCGCCGGGGGGTTGGTCTGGCCCATGTCATCCAGTTTTTTTAATACCGATAGGGCGTCATTGAGTCGATTGGCAGATCGATAACAGAGCGCGGCTTGCAACAAACAGCGTGTGTCGGTTTCTGCCTCGATCGTCTGGTCAAACAATGCGCAGGCTGTCGCTAAGTCACCGCTCTTAAGCGCACTCAGCGCCTTTTCGGAATCTGGCTGCATATTTTAGCGTGGTTGGCTAGGTGCTTACGCAGTCTGACAGAGGATGTCAGTGATGTCCCACTGAATGCGCGTGAAATGCTGCGCAGTGATAACCCGGCAACCGGGTTTTCGGTCTGCAGCCCCCGCGGTCCGTTTACGGACCCTCGTGCGCCCTCAAAAACCAGCAAAGCGATTCCATTTTGTCGGGCCATGGAGCTTTTTGATGCGCTTCGATCGCGCACGCGCGATGCCTATTCGGTGCCCCCGCGCGCAATGTTCGTTCAGCTTCGTGTAGCAGTTCTGTCGCAGCGAAAGCATCGTGCTGCGGTGTGACAGTCTCGGCGCAAGGGGCAAAGGGGTCCAAAGAGACGGGTGTCGCAGCGGGGCTGTCTCGGTGCTCCCAGAGTCCCGATGCGGTATCGAGAGTGTATGAAGGCAGCAAAAGCTTGCCCCACTCTGCGACCATTTTGACGGCGGAAAGGATGAAGTCCACCTCCTTTTCAGCGCATAGCCAATGCAGGTTGAATCGAACCCAGCCCGGTCTCAGACAGCCAAAGCCGTAGCCTACGGCGTCAGCCAGTGACGCTGAGTATTCGGGCGTGAGTTGCAGCAGACTATGACCGTAGGGTCCTGCGCAGGAGCAACCTCCTCGTGCCTGAATGCCAAAAAGATCATTCAGCAGTCGGACTACGAAGCCGTAATGCAATTCGCCCTCTGCTGAGCGAAAGCGCACAGAAAAAATCGGGAGGCGGTCGCTACTCGGTGATCCCAGTAGCTCCAGTCCGGGTGTGCTCAGCAAGACTTCCCGAGCGGCCAGCACATGTTTCCGTTCGATTACTGCCAGACGCTGGTACCCCAATTTGCCGGGAATGCTGACCGCCATCGCGCCACGGATAGATTCAATGATCCCGGGAGTGCCGCCCTCTTCCCGATGTTCAGGGTCGGGATGCCAGTCGTGCCAGTCAGGGGTGACATAACGCACGGTGCCGCCACCCACCTGTCCGGGAGCTGTGCTGCGGATGACAGATCGCTTGACGGCCAAGACCCCGCTGCTGCCCGGGCCGCCGATAAACTTATGGGGAGAGAAGAAGACCGCGTCGATTGCAGCGTCCTGCCGGTTCATGTCGATGGGAAGGTAGGGCGCGCCCGCCGCGTAGTCCCAAACCGCAAGGGCGCCGTGGTGTTTGAGTATTTGAGTAATGCCCGGCACATCTGCCTTGATGCCCGTGACATTCGATGCAGCAGAGAAGCTGCCGACAATGGAGGGCCGGTGATGATTTTCTTTGAGTATTCGGATCAAAGTTGGCTGGTCGACATTGCCATCTTCATCCAGCGGTATTCTGATCACGTCTGCCTTAGCTTCGCGCCACGGCAGCTCATTGGAGTGGTGCTCGTAAGGACCAATTATTACCAGAGGCCTGATGTCTTCAACTGGGTCTGACGCGTCGGCTTGCGATACGGCATTTAAATCGAGCAAGTGCACCAGAGTGTTGACCGCCCCTGTGGCTCCATGACCACAGAAAATGAGCGCGTCTTCTTCGCCTGCATTGATCACATCTTTTATGGACTGTCGCGCCCATTCGCGGAATTGCCCCGTGCGCCGACCGGTATGGGAAGCCTCGGAGTGGGTGTTTGCGTAGTGGGGAAGCACCTCGCGAGCAATGAGCTGCT
>JACETJ010000063.1 GCA_013911345.1 Congregibacter sp. | reverse complement strand
GCGACGTCGCCCAACCCGAGGAAGTGGCCCGCGCTGTGCTCTTTTTGGCGACCGAGCGTCACATCACCGGCACCATTTTGTCGGTCGACGGCGGCTACACGGCGACCTGAGCCATGAAGATTCGCCACATCACCCTCTTCCAACACGATTTACCGGTCAAGGGCGGGGCATACCGTATGGCTAATGCCAGCGTGACCCACCTCGACAGCACCATCGTGCGCGTTGAGAGCGAGTGCGGCACCGTGGGCTGGGGGGAGACCTGTCCAGTGGGCCCCACTTACGCGCCCAGCCACGCCAAAGGCGCCCGCGCGGCACTCACCGAAATGGCCCCGCATCTGATTGGCGTCGATCTCGACAAGCCGGTGCTGTTGAACCGCATGATGGACAGCCTGCTCAACGGGCACCGCTATGCCAAAGCCGCGATCGATATCGCCGCCTACGATGCCATTGGCAAGAAAACAAAGCGCTCGGTAGCGGACTTACTTGGCGGAGCGGTCACAGACCGGGTGCCCTCCTACTACGCCACCGGCGTGGGCGAACCCGATGAGATCGCGCGTATTGCCCGCGATAAAGCTGACGAAGGCTACCCTCGCTTGCAAATCAAGATCAGCGGCCGTCCGGTCGAGATCGACATCGAGGTGGTGCACAAGGTGTGGGAAGCCGTGGGCAATCGCGTGCGGCTGGCGGTGGACGGCAACCGGGGCATGCCGACACGGGATGCGCTGCTGCTGAGTCAGGCCTGCCGGGATATTCCGTTTGTGCTGGAGCAGCCCTGCGACACGCTAGAAGAAATCGCGGCGATTCGCGCGCAGCTGTGTCATCCGGTGTATCTCGACGAAGGTGCTACCGACCTGCCCACCGTCATCCGCGCCGCCAACGGTTTGGTCGATGGTTTTGGCATGAAGATCACGCGCATTGGCGGGCTTACGCCAATGGCCACCTTCCGGGATCTCTGCGAAGCGAGACACCTCCCCCATACAGTCGATGACTCATGGGGAGGAGACATCATCGCTGCCGCCTGCGTGCAGTTAGGCGCGACAGTCAGCCCCAAAACCTTTGAAGGCACCTGGCTGGCACAGCCCTATATCGAGGGCCACTACGATCCGGCAGGCGGCGTCGCCATTGAGGACGGGCATATTTCGGTCCCCAGTGAACCCGGGCTGGGCATTACTCCCGACGAGAGCATCTTCACTCGTACCGTGGCCAGCTTCTAGGAGGCGTCGGCTGCCTTCTTAGGTTTCTTGTAACGCGCGGACCGGTCATAGACCGCATCATCCAGACGACTACCAAAGAGGGAATCAGGCATCAGTTCGTAATACGGGTCGTTGGTGGGCGTGGTGCGACTCCAATCGACGCGCTCGGAGCGATACGCCATTTTCCACACGCCATCGCGTCGCTCGTACCGATCTAAGTAGCGCCCCGCAACGATGAGATCGTCGAATCCGGTATCGGATTTCACCTTGTGATAGGCGTGAAAGTAGATTTCACCGAAGGCCTCATCCCCCTCCACATCGATCAGGGTGTTGCCAATCATGTGCTGGTTCGAGGCATGGTCGCGCAGTGCTGAGATCGCGAACACGATAAAAGTGGGTGCATCACCATTCATAAACCCGTACTCGCAGTAAGCGTCGTCCCAGAAAACCGACAGCAGCGCGTCAGCATCGAGTCGATCCAGACCGCGCATATAGCGACACGAGAGCTCATAGATGGCCTGTTTATCCAGCAAGGTCTGCATGGCTTGATCCATAACGACACCCCTTAATTAGTGTTTCATGGTGGCAGTGCATCGTCATCCACATCGCTCAGTGGATCAACTGTTACCTGTGCGCGATCAACCGTAGAGGAGCATCACAAACACCAGTAGCCCACTCATTGCCGCGGTAAATTCAAACTTGGGCAATGCATTGCGGAACCATAGGACTAAGCCATCGTTGCTTCTTGCGGCCTTGATATTTTGGCGCGTCCAGCGCTGCCTCTCTGGCTTAAGCAATAGGTAAACCTTGACCAAAGACCCGGCCATCTGGTCATACCAAAGTAGCGGGATGAACAGGGGATGGAATTGACCAGACTGCGCCCACAAAAGCAGTCCGTGCACACTCCGGGTGAGCACCACCCATAATAGATAAGCAACCAATACTTGAGGTCCGAGAACCGCGGTCAAAAAGAGCGCCATGAAAGGGCCCGATAGCGTCGTCCAGACGCTGATTCGCTGGTCGAGCAGACAGAGCCAGAGAAACCAGCCAGTGTGCCAAGGCTTCAGTCTGATGGCCCGAAGATTACTCCGGACCATATTCCCGTACCATCGAGTCATCAGGGACAGGCTGGATGATACGAAGCTGCCTTCCGGCGCTTCTTCGAGGCAGGTGACGACCGTATCGGGCAGGTACATCATCTTCCAGCGTGTTTTCAACACATGAAACCAGGTGCTTTTGTCATCCCCGGTCAAAAAGCGGATACGCCCTGCCCGCCAATGATCAACCTGGTCATGCCGCAAGCCCTCGATAAACTCGGGAGACAATGCCACCGACGCTCTGAAGACAGAGAAGCGGCCGGTGAGCGTCAACAACCCGTAATTCAAGCTCAGCGAATTCATGAAAAAGTGGCGCTGTGCCATGCGCTGGCGATACCACTGTCGCTTGAGAGAACTGCCCGACACCTTAGACGCGTTATGGGTCGTGAGAGCGCCCAAGTCATGGTAACGAAGGAAAAAGCCGGACACCTTGGAGAAAATGCCCTCTGGCACGACGCTGTCGCCATCCATCAGCACCAGTACAGCATCCTTGGCAATGGGACTGCCCTTGGCCAGCAGTTCAAGGGCGTCAGCCAGCGCGTTGCGCTTACCGGTGCCGTCTTGATCAATGATATGCAAGGTGACCGGCACATGGGTTCGTAAAGCATCCCACTGGGAGCGGATAATGTTGACGTCCGCAGCATCAGTCACACAGGCCACTACCCTGCACGCCACACCAAAGGCATCAATCTCTCTGACCAACGCGTTAAATACTTGAGTACTGATCTCCGGTGCCGTCCGGTATGAGGGGATGACAATCAGAAGTTCGGTGGGTTTTTGGGTTGGATCAATCAGTCGCGATAAGGCTGGATAGCGGACATATCGATAGTACAGCCCTCGAAACAGGTGCAGCGCCTTCCAAAGGTATCGCCACACACCGATGAAACCGATGACGAGCAAAGCCTCACCTCTGAACTCCGGGGTAGGCAGTATCAGGTACAGCCACCAGATGCTGAGCACCACGATCGCGCCCAGCAGCCACCACACCACTGTGGTGTGAGCTGCATCATCAAAATGAAAGCCTCGGTGCTGGCTAGGACGGAAGTTCACAAGTTAAACCAGTCCTTGAATACTGAGGCGAACGAAACGGGCACCACCACCTTCACCGGCTCATTGACCAGGGGTAACTCATCCGATTCTGAGGGTGCAATTTTGATGAGGGTATATTGCTTCAGCCTGGGTAGCGTCTGCGGCAATCCGCCCAGCAGCTCTCCCTGCTGGTTATACACCTCAGCATTGGCTGCACTGTAGAAACGAATCTCTTCAATCGTGCCTGACGAGTAAGCATCCCGGCTGGCCAGTTGATAATCCACCGACATACCTGTTTTCAGGAGATCGGCTTTTTCTAAAGGCATTAGCGCGATCACCGAGCGGCCGCTACGGTCTGATTCGGAAAAACGGGATAACTCGACGATCGAAGTGCCCGTCTGCACTACCTGACCATCTGACGCATTGATTGATACGATATAACAGTCGCACGGGGAATAAGCCAAACCCCTAACCTTCAACCGCTCGACTTCCTCCAGCAGCTTCTCTCTTTGAGAGAACAACATATCGAGCTGCCGTTGAGCCTCATAGGGTGATTGCAGACCGCTCTCCGCTTCCCGCGGGGGCACACCAATCGCAATTTGATCGAGCTGGCTCTGTATCTCTTCCTCCTCAGCCTCCATCGACAGAAGGTCTCTGCCCAGCTGCAGGGTTTCAAGCCGCTCGCGCTCTCTGGCAATCGCCTCAATCCCACCTTTCATCACGGCTTGACTGTACAATTGAAGCAGTCGCTCACGCGTCGCTAATTCCTCCCGCATCAGTTCCTGCTTATCCTCCAGAACTGTTTGCTCTCGGACTAAACGCGTCTCATATCGCGAGATTGCTTGCTCACTCTGCGCCAACAGGGTCTGGTAGTAGATAATGCGGCTATCCAGATCGTTGAGTTCCTGCTCATCATTGGCGAGCAAATCGACGCCGTCCTCAGTAAAGACAGAAAACAAAAGGTCGCCCTTGCTGACCCGTTGTCCAATCTCAAAATCACCCAGCGCCAGTACACCGTTGCCGTAGCTCCGCTGGTTCAAAACCGGCTGGCTGACCGCTGCGTGTTGGGAAACGATATTCAGTAGCCTCGATTCGATCATCAGAACTGCCAGTGAGATGACACAGATCGCCAGCAAGGCAACGAGGCCAAATCGCCACCAATTCAGGCGAATGCGTTGCAATTCCTCTTCGTGTAACTGCGCCTTAACGCCGACCGAAGCCAAATTTTCGATTGATGTCGTCTCACCAAGCAGAAAGTTATCAACAATGGTTTGCAACACTTTCGCGTGCCCAGGCTCCATATCAACAAACCGACAGCCGAGGGCGAATCCGTCATCGCTAACGCGGACAATCTCAAAACGAACGGGAATGGCGAATCGACCCACAGGCATGTCGAAACAGATGGACCCGTTGTGGGTGTCGCCAATGCTGCTCGCCAGCTCCTTGTCATACAGAGAAAATCCGCCACCACTCCATTCTTTGGTGACGAAAGAACCTTGCTGCGTCTTAATCAGAGCACGGTAGTCGACGCGCGGGAAAACTCGCGCCCCAGATCGTGACTGAAATGTGTGTATAGAACCCATGTTTTTGCACCCCTGCTGTCAGTGAGAGGACAGGGAGGCCACAAACCCATCATGGGTGATGCGCGACGCGCAGGAGAAATATGCGCTTCCGTCGCATCTGCACTGAACTCAGTGCAAGTGATCGTCCCTGTTCACTCGGCGCGAACTTTAGACTATTTGTTTGATGAAATAAATATGGGCTATGGGGCCGACAGGTGATTTACCCAATCCGTCAAGCTGTTAACAAAATCCGCCATAGCGCTTAGAAATTGGCGGCTTCAGCTACCAAGGCCGTCAGCGTTAACCGGGTTGTCGGCAAGACTTCTGCTCCGCATACTCAGCGTATGCGACACACCATTAAAACAACGGCACACTGACCCGATGGCAGAGTCCGACTCAAAACCAGGCGAGGCGCGCGCAGCGGGCGGCACGATTGCCGAGATACTCGCCTCCGACGCCAAGCCCGCTCCCGCGCCACTGATCGCCGAGGCCTATGCATTTCTGGGTGACGCCGACCTGCCCGCCAGCCGCTATACCTGTCCCGACTTCTTCCGCGAGGAGATGGCGACAATGTGGTCGCGGACCTGGCAATGGGCATGCCGCGAAGAACACATCCCCGGCGTCGGCGACCATTACGTTTACGACATCGGCCCCTACTCCGTGATCATCACTCGCGTGGCCGAGGATCAGATCAAAGCCTTTATTAACAGCTGTACCCACCGCGGTACGCGACTGCTGGGTGAAGAAGGCCCGGGCTTCGGGCAATCGTTTAACTGCCCGTTCCATGGCTGGTCGTGGCATCTCGATGGCGCCTTGAAAGATGTGCCGGGACGCTGGGACTTCCCCCATGTCTGTGACGCAACGCACTCCTTGAGAGAGGCGGCCTGTGAATCCTGGCAGGGGTTTGTATTTATCAACCTGGACCCCAATGCCCCATCACTCAGCGAGCAGTTGGATGTACTTCCCGAGCACTTTGGGCACTTCCCCCTCGAGGGGAGACGCATTCGGCTTCACGTACAAAAGGTGCTGCCGGCTAACTGGAAGGCTGCGCAGGAAGCCTTCATGGAGGCGTACCACAACTTCACCACCCACGACTCCCCGACGGGGGCCAACACCCAGTACGATATTTTTGGGCCCCACGTGAGTCGCTTCATTCACAACATCGGCCACTATTTCCCCGAATCCCTCTCGGATTACCCCGGGGACAAGTGGCGCGAGCCACCTTTGACCGAGCAAGAATTATTGGCAGGGCTACCGGTGACCCAGCGCACACTCGAAGCCGGTGAGACGGCGCGGGCGGTCGGCGCACAGCTATTGCGTGACGAGATGGGCACACAGCTGAATGTCGACTTCTCCGGCGTGTCCGACAGCGAGATGCTCGATTCGATCGAGTACCACCTGTTCCCCAATGCCTTTTTCTTCCCCGGCACGCTGATTTCGATGGCCTATCGTTTCCGGCCGATCGGTGACGACGTCGACAGCTGCCTGTTCGAGATTCTGATGCTGGAGCCGTTACCCGAGGGCGCCACGCATCCCGACCCCCCTGAGCCCGTACGTCTATCGGTGGAGCAGTCCTACACCGAGGTCGATGAACTGGCCTGGCTGGGCGCTGTTTACGATCAGGACACCAGCAACCTGCAGTTACAGCAGCAGGGGCTCAAAGCGACCCGTAAAGGGATAACACTGGGGAATTATCAGGAGGCCCGGATCCGGCGCTTTCACCTCACGCTGGACGCATATCTGCAGGCACCGTCCTGAGTCAACGCGTCACCAATGCTTCTTAAGAATCTGTTTAATATAGCTTTATTGTTATTGCCATAACTGGCCGAGATGTCCCGCGCCCACGAACGACGCGTCACAACTCCGATTCGACCGCCCCATTGCTGCAGTCCCGATTCTGAGGCGGGGCTTCTCGCAACCGAACCACGGTGCTACCCGCTGACCACAAGGGTGGGTTCTCTGGCCGTTCCCCCGTAAACTGCGCGATCACACTATATCGACACATCACACCACTCTTCGGTGTTGGGAGCCTCACATCATGAAACTTGGTTTTCTTCTTGGTTATTCTGGCAAGCACATCCACATGCCCATCGAGCTGATCCAGCAGGCGGAGTCGATGGGTTACGACTCGGTCTGGACTGCCGAGGCCTACGGTAATGATGCCGTCACGTCGGCCGCCTATGTATTGGCGCAGACCAGCAAGATTCGGGTGGGCACCGCCATCATGCAGATGCCCGCGAGAACCCCCGCCATGTGCGCCATGACCGCCATGTCACTCGATCAGCTCTCGGGCGGCCGCTTTATTGTGGGCTTGGGCGCCTCGGGCCCCCAGGTCGTTGAAGGCTGGCACGGCGTGCCCTACGGCAAGCCCGTGACGCGCACCAAAGAGTACATTCAGAT